>NZ_JADNDC010000022.1:0-80212 GCF_015551645.1 Ruminococcus sp. D54t1_190329_F1 | reverse complement strand
AAGACGCTTCCCACACTGAATACCAGACTGAAAAAGATCACACAGTCCTATGGCCTGCCCCGCATCTCCCTTGGAGATCTGAGATATATGTATCTCGCAGATCTTATCAAAAAGGAAAAACAGTTTAAAAAGATCATGGAACTTTTCGGATATGCAAATCCTTACCGGATGCTGAACCTCTGCCAGCAGATCGCGGATATCCAGGGAGAGACTTTAACTGTAAACGTTCCGTTTCCTGAGATATTTTATTATAAAATGTAAAGCTGATTTTAATCATAAAAATAATTCCAATAAGCATGAGTATCGGGAAGCTGGTAGGGTTTCTGTTCCACATTGCACTGCCTTTTCGGTTCCACGCAGCCCTGTTCCTTCGATAAAAGATGATGGGCCAACACATACTCTTCGATTATCTTTGAGATGTCATAGGTTTCCTGTTTCTGGGAGGCTACATAGATCCTGCTGGTAAAATCCGGGCTGTAATGTCCAAGACATTTAGAGATCGTTTTCATGTTGACCTGGTACTGTGCGAGGACTGTGGCATAGGTATTCCGGAATTTTCTCCAGGGTAGCCGGGAGATCCCGCTCTGTTCCATCAGGCGGTTGTAAGACTTGATATAAAAACTACGGTTATGGCACTGCCCGTTTTCATGACAGCAGATGTAGCCCAGATCCAGGAATTCTGGATCAGAAGCTTTGCGTTTTTCGTAGCGCTGTCGTTCCAGGAGGATCTCATCCAGGACAAAATCAGCCAGTACTACTGCTCTTTTGCTGTTTTTTGTTTTCAGTGGGAGTTCACTGCACAGTACCGGCCTGTTCTCCTGCGCCACTTCCATGTACAGGTTCTTTCCAAGCTGGCGTTCCACAAAAAGTTTCTTGCCAAGGAAATCAATATCGCTGTACCGGAGTCCGGTGATCTCAGAAATCCGCAGGCCGGCAGTGACGGCAAGGAGCATGGGCAGATAAATCATGGGTTCCTGCTGTTTACACAGATATAAAAGATGGGCAGCTTGTTCCACGGTATAAACCTGCTGCCGGGTATCCACTTTTTTCTTCTGGCATGGCTGTTTTACTTCGGAAGAGATCCCGGTATAGATATCTCTGGAAAGATAGTTGTGTTTCCGCGCATAGCAAAGGGAAGCCGTGACGACACCCGCCGCAGTTCTTAATACTCCCGGATGGGGAATACCAGACAATGCCTTTACCAGGTCTCTTCTCTGCAGCGCATCCAGCTTTTTATGGCCGAGTTTAGGAAGCAGATAGTTTTCTATGATATTCCGGTAAGCGTTGTAGGTATTATAAGTGATCCTTTTTTGACCGAGCATATGATGGTAAAACCAGAAATCATAAAACTCTTTCACGGTATAAGAAAAAGGGATGAAACTGCCGTTTGCGATTTCCATGAGGGCCTCATCCCTTTCCTGGCGGGCCAGCTGCTTGTTGGAAGAGGTGGTCCGCTGTACCATCTTCACATCGCCGGACTCAAAAACAAGTAAAAGACGGAAACAGTATTTTCGTCTGGCTTTTATGTATATAACGTCACCAAGGGATTTCCCGGAAATGAGCCTGCCATAAAGGAAGGTTTCCTTTACCGGCATCTGGAGATAGGGTTCATTCTTTTTCACAGGTTTTTCCCTCCTTTTTTCCAGCGCCAAGGACCGGGTCCAGGGAACCTGCAACGACAGCACCAACTTCAGGATCCGTACATGGAATCCTGTTGCAAAATGCCAGTGTTGTAGTCTGTTTTGTGTGGCCAAGGATACCAGAGACTGCTTCAAGGGAAAAATCCTGTTCGAGAAGAAAACGGGCGAACATATATCTCAGATCACGCATGTTCAGTCTTGGAAGACCCGCTTCTGTGGTGATCATTTTTAAAGCAGCTCCTAATGTAGAAACAGACTTTATCTTTGCTGTGGGGCCAAGACAAAGATAAGATTTATAGCCTGTAGCTGATGGATATTTTGTCAGGAGTTTCCTGTTTTCTTTCCGCCGGGCAGAAAGTTCCGAAAATAAAAAAGACGGAATTTTTAAGCTTCGGTTCTGTTTGGTCCCTTCCAGTTTTTTTAACTGGCAGTTCTTCCCGGAATCGTTCGAGGTATAGATCCTCTGGATTGTGATAGTCTGCTCATGACGGTTGAAATCCGAATACTTCAGTCCAAGGATTTCCCCGGGTGTCAGGCCGCAGAAAAGAGCCAGTTGAATCTCCAGGTAATGGTTGGAATTGGAAGCGGCAGTCAGGAATGTGCGAAGCTGTTCCGGGGAATAGAAAACCGGATTTCCGGGAGACTCCGGATAGTGCCGGATCTGCTGGAAGTCCATATCTGGAAGCCAGTTGTTTACACGGGCGTGTTTCAAAGCGTTGTGTAGCAGCTTATATGCATAATAGCCTCCATTGCAGCAGTAAGCCTGACAGGATTCCAGAACCCTATTGAGATAATCAGGAGTGACACATCCCAAAAGAATATCCTTATGCAGATGAGGCTGGATGATCAGGTTTATGATCCATTGCTTTTGAACCAGTGTACGGCTGCCATTAGAACCCTGAGCACACACATCATTCAGCCAGTAATCCAGATATTCCGAAAAGGTAAAAGGCATATCCCGCTCCTTTTTCAGTTTGGACAACTGGTCGTGGTAAGAAACCAGGGAACGTTGATAGCTCTCTTCTGCTTCTTCCCGGGATGAAAACCCGGTACGACGGCCGTATTCAATGGTGCAGATAAGAGGATTTACCAATTTGGTCAGATGAGCCCAGGTACCGTTGTCTTCCTGAAAGACGGGGGTTTTTGCTTGTTCTTTCATTGATTTGTTTTCTCCTTTGTGTGTTTGATATGCTTACAGATATTTCTCTATTACGAAACATTATATGAAGTTTCTCGGCTATTATCAATACAAAAGTTTCTTAATAACGAATTATTGATGAAAGTAGGGAATATCATGCAGAAACTCAGACCGGATATGAACATTGGCGGGAACATACAGAAAATACGGTATAGCCGAAAGCTTACACAGGATCAAGTGATTGCCAAAATGAATCTCATGGGGATCCAGATCTCCAAAAGTACCTATGCGAAGCTGGAAACAAATCGGATGAATATTAAAGTAAGCGAACTGGTGGCCATGAAGGAAATCTTTGAATGTGAGTTTAATGATTTCTTTGAAGAGCTGAATGAGTAATAATATAGATAAAATATTATTCGGGGAACTCTCTTATTATCTAGGTATATGGCAAAACGTAATTATATAAGAGGGTTCTCTGTCTTTTTATATAAGATAATGTCGTATGTGACAAAATGTTTACAAGAAGGTCAGAATTTTTAAATTCCTGATTTCTCTTAGCTTATGCGCCTATATCATATTGAAATTTCGCATATATAGAATGCCGCATTTTTTCATATAATTGCTTAAAATTTTCTTCTGCATCGTCAGAAGAGATAGTATTTGAAGTGATTAAGTCACTTTCGAGCCGACTGCTGTAATTAAGGGCAAACTCAGGGTATTTCAGAAATGTATCCAGGGCAGCAGATTCCAGTTCCTCTCCTACTTTCAAACGTTCCAACTGAATACTATCAAAAAGTTCTTGTGTCATAGGTACGATCCCGTATATTGCAGCCCATTGAGTCTGAGTGAAATGTTTCAATTCTGCCGGCAATGTCAGTAATTTTTGTTTTTGCTCCAAGGTCAATTCGTTGAATAAACTTTTTTCCATAATCAAAATTTCCTCCCATTGGAATAAGTGTGTGCAAGTAATTACAGTAGAGATTCTACAACTTATAATTCAATTATATATTAGTTATCCTATACTTACAATCCTGAATAATATTGTAGTTGAGGGTAATGGTATATGGAAGATCGTAATTATGGAACTATCCGGATCAAATTGGATGAAATGATAGAAAAGCAAAACATCAGTAAGAACAAATTGGCTCACCGCGCCGAAATGCAAAGGACCCAACTCAACCAGTTTTGTAAAGGAACGGTAACACGGCTGGATACCGCTGTTTTAGCCAGGTTGTGCTGTGCATTGAATTGTAAGATCGAGGATCTGTTGGAGTACGTTCCACCAGAAAATAAGGAAAAATAAATATATCTCATAAGCTAAAAAGTGCAGAGAAGTATATTATACAGTTATACGTCTCTGTACTTTTTTGCTTATGATGGTCATATCCTTAATGAAATCATTGTAGGTAACCATCCGCTATGTTTTCACTCATGTGTGAGATATACCCCAACAACCTATATTCCCTTTCATTTTTCCAGTCACAGATCATGCCATCAGCAAAATTAAAATCTATACCTCTTCCCTTTGCAATATTCATACTTCTTGTAAATGTATTGTATAATCCTACTGTAGCCCATGAAAAAGCTGTATCCATGAAAAACACAGCTATCTCATAAGTGATATTGAATCCACAGCCAATCGTGCTACAATAAAATTATACATTTCAATATAAGAAGGAGGTCATTCTATGGCACTGCAAGAAGATTTCAATCAAATAATAGATTACGCACATTTTTGGAACTGGGCTCCTGATTGGGGAGAAGTGCAAAGAATATACGAGAAATTCCCTGATTCCTTCTCCGTACTTACGCCCTTTGCGTATTCCTATTTGGAAGAACTGATTAGAACTACAACCTCCGACTATGGACTTCCTTTATTCGATCGTAATGGGCAACCAGTTAAGGTCAATGTTGGCATGAAGTTGATTTCTTTGGCAATAGCAGAAAATCAAAATAATCAGGAATATGTCAAGGTTCTGGAAGAAACAAAGAAATATTTCAAATATGTAAAAGTAAACAACGATGAAAACGGGCGAAACAGAGTTATGCATGGATTCGTTCATCCCCGTTTTTGGAGCAAGGAGAACTTCGAACAACTCATTCATCATATTGCTGTTCTTTCACCTTACTCAAAGTTTTAATCTATAACTTCGCTTTGAAATACGTTTGGAATACTCGCTTGTGATTCTGAGGAACCATCTTGAAAGGATCTGCGTTTAGCAATTCCGATTGAGATTTCACCTGTTTTAAGAGATTTAATAACTGTTATATTTTGTTATTAAATTCTCCGTAAACCCTTGAAAACACTGAATTTATCACTGGTGAGCTTTCCCTTATTGTTTCCCTTGTGTTATATTGTCCCACCAGTGTTTACGAACTCTGATAAGGGCAAATACAAGGGCAAGAAAATCCTATAAAACAGTATAACACAAAATAAAAGTGACATGGTGAACTGATTGAAATGCTTCTGATTTTTGCAACAAATGATTGATTTAACGATAAGGAGATTTGATACGATGAGAACAATATTTGCAGAATACAATCCCAAGCGCAACAGTATTGATGTTTATACCTCTGTTGGCTATATGCTCCGCATTGACTGTTGGGAAGCTGAAAAGGACTTAAAAACCACATCAGGATCAGACTGTGCATTAAACGCACTCGCCATTGATGATCCTCTTGAATATGCAAGATTATATCTTGATGGAAATTTGCAGATGTGGGTAGATGCGGAAGACTCATTAGATATTTTTTAATTTTTAAACAAATACAACAGTTTAAATAACTATTAGCTACAATATTTCCGGAAAATTCATCATAGGTTTGTATAAACGCAAAGAAACGGCGGCTCTGAAAATCAAAGTCGCCGTTCTAAATTGTCTGGTTTTTCTTTTGCCGTCATGCGGCAGATAATCAATTCATTCTATTTTGAACTTCTTTTATGCTACCTGATGTCTGCAATAGGAATGAATCGCCAAGAATGTAAACACAAATAATTCAATTCCTGCCGAAATCAAAATAACATGCGGTGTCCAGAAACTCATTCCACCGATATTCAGATAATTGAAATTTGCAAGCTGAGAAAGGAAATTGTTCTGCATACCAATTCCGGCAGATGGAAGTATGGTAGAGAGCCATGTTGCTCCCATCGCCACATAAGCAAAAAGCGACATGAGAAGAACTACGATAGAGATCAGCAAAACTGTCAATGTGTCTTTACATTTTGCAGACAGGAACAACATACAGCTAACCGTTGCTAATACAGAAAGTAAGCCCGCTGCTGCGAGAATTATCTGCAACTGCCCCAGATTGATGTTTGGCAGGTTACAGTCAGGTAACGCTGGAAAAAACTAATTCCTGAATTTGATTCTTTTTTCATGATATCTGCTCTCCTTAAATTATTTACAACAATCCCCGTCACCGCATCCAAGGCAAGTAAGGGATTCTATAAAGTGTTTGTAATTCATCAATGTCTCACAATTCAAAGAATAGTGATGCCATTTTCCTTCCTTACGATCATTCACAAGGCCGCATCCTACCAGTATCTTCATATGATGGGATAAAGTTGGCTGGGTAATTTCAAATCTTTCCAAAAGTTTACACCCGCACTTTTCTCCATCCGACAGCATCTGTACAATTTCCAGCCGGTTCGCATCGCCCAAAGCCTTGTATATCAAAGCCACATCCATTGCATTCATATTGACACATCACATTGATCATTGTCTATGTTCAATATAATATATACATAGATATTTGTCAATGTATGCATTTTAAAAAAGAGAATCAAGTTTTTGATTCTCTTCATACATTCATTATAGCTTTTATCATCCATTTTATTTGCCCCAAACAGCCGCTGCATTCGACCTTACAAGCAGTTCTTCCACAGGCAGACCAATCGGACAAATATCATGACAAGATAACGACTTCCCGCATCCTTCAAAAAATCTCTTCTTATATTCAGCAGAAATCTCATTCAAATGAGTGCTTTCCTGTTCTTCATTCAGAATCCGAAATGCGTTGACTGCAGCAACAGTGCCTGCGAAAGTCCCATTTGCAGAGAAGTTAGGACACACTTCAAGGCAACAGCCACACATCAGACAGCGTGCCGACTGGTATCTCGGTTCATGTGTCCACGAACTCATATAAGCTTCACTTTCAAGCCAAAGGTTCAGTTTTTTCAAATTTTCAAACAGATTTGACCGGTCAACGATCAAATCTCTTACAAGCGGAAATTTGCTTAAAGGTTCCAAGGTGATTGTAGAACCTTTTAACGTATGTAGAAATGTAGAGCATGCCAGCCTCGGACGTTCGTTAATCAGCATGGCGCAAGCCCCACATTTTCGCACCATACAGCTACATTCCCAGCTGATGGGAGTAACTATATTCCCTGAATCATCTTTCAAAGGTGTTCTACTGTTCAATTCCTTTAGAACATTGGCAACAGAGCTGTTTTTGCTTCCGTCAAACTCAAATTCCTGCCAATAACTGTCTGATTTCTGACTCTCCTGCCGCCTGATTCTTATTTTATATACCAAGTGAATCACCGCCTTTCTGGAACAGGTACAAAGGAAATCTGTATCTGCTTTCCATCAAATCTGGCTACCGTTGTTTTAAGGTAATCATCGTCATTGCTCTTCGGATAATCCTCCCGCCAGTGTGCACCACGGCTTTCTTTTCTTGCAAGAGCACTCTTTAGAACTGCCATGCCAAGCAATGGAAGATTTCCTGTCAGCGCTTGTACCGTTTGAATCCCATTTAACAACGTATTCTCATTTCTGACAACGCCCATAGTATCCTGCATCACTTTGTTTAATTGCTTTATTTCTGAAATTTGAGACGTTGGTGGAAAATCTATCTGTGTCGCACAAGATAGATCTACTACATCTGCCTGTTCACATGCTGATTTTGCCGCAACACGTCCTCCGTACAATGCGCCCAACAGGGAATTACCACCCAGACGGTTTGCACCATGATATTGGGCACAGCATTCCCCGGCAGCATAAAGATTCTGAATCGACGTTCTGTGCTGTTCATCCACAAGAATACCACCCATGAAGTAGTGGATTCCTGGCAAAACAGGCACCGGTTCCTTCCGGATATCCTTATGCAGATATGTCATGCAGTCATCTGCTAAGCCAGACAGCTTATTTGAAATGACCTCCTTCGATATTTCCGTCATATCAAGAAATACCTCGGATCCATGGCTGACCTTCCATATTTCTCTGGCGGTAATATCTCGTGGCATCAGATTTCCAAGCTCCGGGTATTTTTCCTCCATGAAATACCATTGTTTTCCATCTTTCATGGCAAACAACCTGCCACCTTCCCCTCTGGCCGCCTCGCTGATGAGCATGCGTTTTCCACCACATTTCACAGTTGTCGGATGGTACTGGATCATCTCGCCATTTGCCAGAGGAACACCAAGCCGGAACAATTCTGCGGTGACTTCTCCTGTATTGCTCAGCGAACCCGTTGTATTTCCAAACAATCCGTGCATACCACCGGTGGCAACAATAACCGCATTCCCCGGTAATTCCACAGTCTCCTGACTGTATTCATCCCTGATTACGCAGCCACAACAAATATTGCCACACAGACGAAGTGTTAGGAAAGAATGATGGCTGAACCGTTCTACCATACCAGATGCTTCTTTCCTGCGAACAGCGTCTATCATAGCTGTCATGATCTGCTTCCCGGTATCGCTCTGTGCAAAAGCAGTCCGTTTCTTTTTCTGCCCGCCAAAATTCCGCAGATCCACATCATCATAGCCACTCATGTTAAATTTAACTCCAAGTTTTAGCAGCCAGTGCACCAGCTCCGGTGCTGCCTGTGTCATTCCCCAAACTGCATTTGGATCTGCCAGACCACATGCTGCCTTTATTGTATCTGTAAAATGTTCTTCGGGACTGTCGTTTTCATCTTTTGTATTCAAAGCTGCGTTGATACCGCCCTCCGCCATAACAGACTGTGCCCGCTCTGACGGAAGGAAGGAAACCAGTTTTACATTGCATCCATTTTCCGCTGCCTGCAAAGCCGCTGAAAGTCCTGCCAGTCCAGCACCTATAATAATAATTGTCTTACTCATAGATATTGCCACCCAATATAATATAAAATAACCGCTCCCGCTATAAAAAGAAGAAGCACCGAAAGGATCAAATAAATATCGCTCCTTCGTTCTTTATAACTGATGATTCCCAGTGATACGAGCAATGGGCGTATATTGATAAAAATATGAACAAAGATTGCCGCTACGAACAAAAGCTGAGTTACCATCTTTACCGTTGTAAAAGGGAACAAAATATATGTCCCATTCTGCACCTTTCCAAACAAGCCAATATGGAATAACAGCAGAATCAGTATTGCCATCCCACTGGCTCGTCTCGCCCAAAATATGACGTTTTGTTTCAGATACATTTTTCCTGATTGCTTCGCTGTCTGTAAACTCTGAACTGTCAGGATGACACCAATCACCGTATGCACAACAAGAATACCAACACCAATCCATGCAAGAAGTTTCCCTGCACTACTTCCAACTCCGTTCAGCATAAAGCTGCCCATGATTCCATGAATCATAAAAATGAGAAGCATTAAAACAGACAAAATCGTATTCCATTTTCTCATAAATTCCCGCTCACCTCATTTCTTCGCTGTCCATGATCATATAGTCCATCTGTGTTAGCGTTGTAACGTCAATAAAATCATCCGATGCCAGGAATACATCATACTTTCCACTTACCACTCTTGATAGCATCATTGTGTTACTGTACTCTTTAAGATCTACGGAAAAACCGGCCTGTTTCAACCTGTCACAGAGTTTCTTAGCATAACTGACAAGCGGATAATCCGTCTCAGATACATATAACCGAAAACTAATGTCCGTTTTCATGAGATCTGTTTCATTTGTTTCCGAATCGTCCAGTGCCAATTCTTTTAATTTATTCCGGGTGTTCTCGTTGTCGAGACCATCTGACATCATATTAATACCGAGAACATAAGAGCCTTCCAACTGTGCGGAGGCTTGAGCCGCCTTTTTTGACTTCGGTGTTGCTCCTGTGACTGCATCAATCATAGAAGGCGGTGAATGTAAAATGATACCAAAACCTACAAGAAAAACAATCGTAACAACTAACAGAATCAGTTTTCGTTTCACATTCCACCTCATTTCCTATTTTTTCAAAATTCTCATTGCGTTCAAAACAGCAATTATGGTAACGCCTACATCACCAAATACAGCTTCCCACATTCCCGCAATACCAAGAGCGCCAAGAATCAGGAACACACTCTTAATCCCAAGAGCAATCACTATATTCTGCATGACAATCTGTTTTGTCGCTTTTGCTACTTCAATCGCGTCCACCAGCTTAGACGGTTCATCTGTCATCAGAACTACATCTGCTGCTTCAATGGCCGCATCCGAACCAAGCCCACCCATTGCAATACCAACATCTGCACGGGCAAGGACAGGAGCGTCATTGATACCATCACCAACAAAAGCCAATTTGCTTCCCGGTCTCTTTTTACTGTCTAAAAGCTCAACTTTTTCCACTTTTTGATCAGGAAACAGTTGTGCATAATATTCATCCAACTGCAATTCTTCCGCAACAGCCTTTCCGATTTTTTCATCATCACCAGTAAGCATGACTGTTTTTTCCACACCGATATGTTTCAAATCAGAAATTGCTTTTTTGCTGTCCGGCTTTACTTCATCTGTTATCAAAATGCATCCGGCATATTGACCATCTACTGCTACATAAACCTTTGTACCAACTTTTTCACAGGCTGTGTACTCCACATGCTCTGAATCCATAAGTTTCGTATTGCCAGCATAAACTTTCTTCTTTCCTGCCATGGCACTGATTCCATATCCAGAAATTTCCTTGTAATCAGAGATAACTGATTGGTCAATTTCTTTTCCATAAGCAGAGAGAATGGATTTTGCAATAGGATGGTTAGAAAAGCTCTCTGCCTGGACCGCATACTCCAGAACCTGTTCTTTTGAAAATCCATTTGCAGGCAGAATATCAGTCACATTGAAAACACCCTTTGTAAGTGTTCCAGTTTTATCGAACACAATAATGCTGACATTATTAAGCGCCTCTAAATAATTACTTCCTTTTACAAGAACACCTCGTTTAGATGCCGCACCAATACCTCCGAAGAAAGTCAGCGGGATTGAAATGACCAATGCACATGGGCAAGATACCACAAGGAAAACAAATCCTCTGCGAATCCACTCTGTCCAACCTCCACCAAGAAGGATCGGTGGCAGAATTGCCAGAATAGCTGCTAAGATTACAACAACAGGAGTGTAATAACGTGCAAATGTAGTAATGAAATTTTCTGTTGGTGCTTTTCTACTGGACGCATTCTCCACAAGATCAATAATCTTTGAAGCAGTAGATTCACCAAATGCTTTCGTTGTCTTAATCGTTAAAACACCCGTCTGATTCATACAACCGGAAAGTGCTTCGTCTCCTTTATGAACGCTTCTCGGAACCGATTCTCCAGTTAAAGCCCTCGTATCCAGCATAGAATCTCCATCCAATACCACACCGTCCAATGGGATTTTTTCACCAGGCTTTACAATAATAATCTCGCCAATGGCAACACTTTCAGGAGATATGGTAATCAATTCTCCGTTCCTTCTGACTGTAGCACAATCCGGACGTATATCCATTAAATCTGATATAGATTTTCTGGAACGCTCAACAGCCAATGACTGGAAAAATTCACCAACTTGATAGAACAGCATAACAGCAACTGCTTCCGGATATTCACCAATGACAAAAGCACCAATCGTAGAAACGCTCATCAGGAAATGTTCATCAAATACACGTCCCTTTGAAATATTCCTCACAGCTTGCCATACAACATCCCCGCCAAGAATAATATAGGAGACAATGAGAAAAACTAACTCGACAGGCAGTGGCACTTTCACAAAAACTGTCAATGCCATACCAATACCATAGATTGCTGCGCCAATCGCTAAACGAATCGTCAACTTCTTGTCCTCATTGTTATAGGATGTATTGGTATCCTGTTTTTTTGCAGGTATATAGTATTCCTGTGCAATTTCGGAAACTTCTACATCTGGCTCATGGCTGTGGACAATCGTTTCAATCTGACTGGCTATTGTATTTACGGCAGCTGGAGCAACATTGATTGTCAGCGTCTGCTTCATCAAATTTACAGCTGAGGATTGTACTCCATCCAATTCTCCGACTTCTTTTTCAATTTTTGCGGAGCAGTTCGGACAGTCCAAGCCCTTTAACAAATAACTCTTTGTAACGGGGATAATTGTTTCTTCCTGAACCTCCACACTCGGCTCATGGCTGTGGACAATCGTTTCAATCTGACTGGCTATTGTATTTGCGGCAGCTGGAGCAACATTGATTGTCAGCGTCTGCTTCATCAAATTTACAACTGAGGATTGTACTCCATCCAATTCTCCGACTTCTTTTTCAATTTTTGCAGAACAATTCGGACAATCCAATCCTTTTAACGAATAACTCTTTGTAACATTCATAACGGTTTCTTCCTGAACTTCCACATCGGGCTCATGACTATGAACAATCGTTTCAATCTGACTGGCTATCGTATCTGCGGCTGTCTGAGTAACATTGATTGTAAGCGTCTGCTTCATCAGATTTACCACTGAGGATTGCACTCCATCCAACTCTCCGATTTCTTTTTCAATTTTTGCGGAACAATTTGGACAGTCCAACCCTTTTAATAGAAATATGCGTTTCATGATAATCTCCTTATAATTTGTTTAATTGTTCAATTACTCAACTATAATATTAAAAAATATTATTTCTGCCAAAGATGCTCAAATCCCTTGTCAATAATCTCTTTCACATGATCATCTGCCAGCGAGTAGTAAACTATCTGTGCTTCTTTACGGAATTTTACCAGATTCGCTAGGCGTAATGCCTTTAACTGATGCGAAATTGCAGATTTTGTTACCCCCAGTAGCACTGCAAGATCACATACACACATCTCACTCTGTTCTAGAGCGTGTAAGATTTGTACTCTAGTTCCATCTCCAAATAGCTTAAACAAAGAAGCCAACTGGATATAATCATCTTTTGGCTGCATCTTGGATTTCACATCATTCACAATATCCTCATGAATTACATCGCAATTACAAATATAAGACGTTTTTGACATATATTCACCTCCAAATAATAATAGTTGAACAATTACTCAACTATTATTATACTTATTTTTAAATTAATGTCAATAAGCTGATGTTAGTTCCCCATAAATTTTACAATTAAAACCAGCTCTTTATTCTTTTCTTAATCTTTTTTTCCCAGTATACCGTTTTGGCTTTCTTGTCACACTTCCTGTAAATTCCGATTGAGCTTTCCCTTATTGTTTCCCTTGTGTTATATCGTCCCGCCAGTGTTTACGAACTCTGATAAGGGAAAATACAAGACCAAGAAAATTATGTAAAACAGTATAACACAAAATAAAAGTGACATGGTGAACTGATTGAAATGCTTCTGATTTTTGTAGCAAATAATTGATTGAACGATAAGGAGATAAAATACGATGAGAACAATATTTGCAGAATATAATCCCGGACGAAACAGCATTGATGTTTATATCAGTGCAGGCTATATGCTTCGCATTGACTGCTGGAAAGCAGAAAAGAATTTGAGAACCACACCCGGATCAGATTGTGCATTAAACACACTTGCCATTGATGAACCACTAGAATATGCGAGACTGTATCTTGATGGAAATTTACAGATGTGGGGTAGATGCAGAAGATTCCTTGACATTATAGTAATGTTCAAAAAACGCTGAGAATAATTTCTTCTCAGCGTTTCTGACGACTATTCGGACTTATTTTTTCCAGTAATTCTATTGTTTATGTTATTCCTGCTATATTGGAAGAAGATATCAAAGCACTGATTTATTGATTGTAATTATATTTTTTTCACTCTGCAAACCCGGAAGTTATATCATCACTTTGCTGCCAGATACTATAGATCTGATACAACATTGATCGGATTTCCTTCCATAAACTGCTTTATATTATCCGCCAGAATAGAAACCAACCGCTGTCTTGTCTCAAGTCCTTTCCATCCCATATGTGGCGTCAAAAGGACTTGATCCATAGTATAAAGAGGGTTTGTTTCTTCAGGTGGTTCAGTTTCCTGAACATCAAGTCCGGCTCCTGCAATCATACCATTTTCTAATGCTTCTATAAGAGCAGCCTCATCAATAAGCGCACCTCTTGAAGTATTAATAATAAACGCTGATGGCTTCATAAGCGATAGAGTTTCTTTATTGATCATATGTTTTGTACTTTCTGTCAATGGACAGTGCATGGAAACATAATCACTATTCTTAAGCAGCTCCTCAAGCGATACATAGCAGATCCCCTTCTCATCCTCTTTCGGTGTCCTGGCATATACAAGTATGTTCATATCCAAAGCCTGTGCGATCTGGATAACTTTCCTGCCAATGTGTCCTGCACCTATAACACCAAGTGTTTTTCCATTTACCTCAACATGCGGAACCTGAAGATTTCTGGTAAAATTGTCATGATTTCCGCATGCCAGCATCTTCATCTGTACCTGCATTGCAGAACTCAGATTCAATATCATCATGATCGCAGTATGTGCCACACGTTCTGTGCTGTATGCCGGGATATTGCAGACTGTAATCCCCTTCTTTCGTGCTGCTTCAAGATCAATATTATTATATCCTGTACCTGCCTCGCAGATCAGTTTAACAGATTCCGGAAATTTCTGTATCATTTCTGCACTCACAGGCATCTCCTTTGTTACAATGATATCTGCACCCTGAATACGCTCTGACAGCTGCTGTTCTGTTGTATCATCATATACTGTAACATCAGAAGATAAAACGGAAAAATCCAGCTTCCCATCAAAATTCATTTTCTTTGCATTCAATACCACACATTTATCGTTCATACTATAAATTTCTCCTTTTAAATTACTTTAGGCTATCGAGATTGCACCTCTTTATCAGTCGGCCATGATCTCCGAAGAGCCACATAGGATATTAAAAAGTTTGCAAACCAACCTGCTGGTACAGCAAGCCAGACAAACACAATGCCAAAACGCGGTGCACAAATCAAAGCAACCGACAGACGGATCGCCAGATTCACCATATTTGCAATAAGGAACGGGCGCATGATTCCAAGACCACGAAGGACCCCATCGGTTGCCATTTTGATTCCCATAAAGATGAAGAAGTAACCGAGCCATCTCATATAACCCTCGGATACCTGATAAGCCAGGGCAGTTCCATCTTTACCAAGGAATAGTGAGGAAATCTGAGTATGCAATGTTTCAATGACTATAAAAGCAAGAACTGCAAAACATACATCTAACACCAGTGCAGCGTGATATCCTTTTTTGATCCGTTCAATTTTCTTTGCACCAAGATTCTGGGAAACATATGGGGAAACCGCATTGCCAATGGATACAAAAATCAATGAAAAAACATTCTCTACCCGCATCGTCGCCGCATAACCCGCAAGTGCCTGTGTACCGAAAGGATTTACAACAGCCTGTACGATCATCATACCGATGGACACTGTAGACTGCTGAAGAACCGAAGGTACAGCAATTTGAAGCATGGAATATAACTCCTGCCTGTCAAACCAGTCAAAGCGACTTTTATATCGACGCATCCGGCTAAGGAAAAGAAAAAGTGAAAACACCGCAGAAATCCCCTGTGCTATAAGAGTCGCAAGGGCTGCACCAAACACACCGAGACCAAGTCCTGCCACCATCCAAAGATCCATAAAAATATTTAAGATTGACGAGAATACCAGGAGCCCCAGTGGGATTTTTGATTCACCAATGGAAGTGAACATGTTGGAAAGAATGTTATACATAAACAGAAACGGAAAGCCCACAAAATAGACCCGCAGATATAACACTGCATCATTCAGTATATCGCCAGGGGTTTGTAATACTCTCATCATCGAGTGGGAAAAGCAAAAGCCAAAAACACCAAGGACTATGCTTAAAATTAAAAAGCTAAACAAGGACGTTGACACGATGGTCTTCATTTTTCCATACTCCCTGGCACCGAAATAGCGGCTCACGAGCACACCGGCACCGACACCTGCCCCCAGTGCCACACAAATGAAAACATTGGTCAGCGCTGCGCAGGCCCCGACAGCTGCAAGTGCAGAGGAGCCAACAAATTGGCCGACGATGATAGAGTCAGCCATATTGTATATTTGCTGAAAAAAACTGCCCAAAATCATTGGCATTGCAAAAACCGTCAACGCTTTAAGAGGCGTATCTGTGAGCAAATATTCATCTTTTGACATTATCATATTCCTCCAAAGCCTTTATAATTTCGCTTATTCTTTCCTTCACCAGAATCTATTCCATACATTCAAAACGCAAGTTTTAAATTACGTTATGAAACAATTATATGTAGCTACAGCTGCTAAGTCAAGCCCGCGTTTACTTTCAGCTAAATAAATGATATGATATTTAATATCCGGAGGATATTATTTTACAGGAGGGACACTTATGTAACTGAACGGTTTAGATGAACTGGATCAGAAAATCATCCAGTTGCTTATAGAAAATGCACGTATTTCTTACTCTGATATCGGTAAAGAAACCGGTATTTCCAGAGTGGCAGTAAAAGCCCGGATTCAGGCTCTGGAGAAACAAGGCATAATTGAAGAATATACAACTATAATAAACCCTCAAAAGATCAGCGGTGCTGTTTCATGCTATTTTGAAATCGAGATAAAACCAGACCATCTGTCGCAGGTGACAGATATATTACATAATAATGATACTGTCACGCAGATTTACCGTGTCACAGGAAGAGACAAGCTGCATGTACATGCCGTTGCTTCATCAAGTGATGAAATGGAACACTTCCTGCACACAGTCATTGATACACTTCCCGGCGTTATCAGCTGCAGCTGCAATACGATCTTATCACGTATTAAAGATATTAAAGGATTACGGCTATAGAAGCCGACATAAAAGGAAATGATTTTTGCTAAGAAAATGCCGGTTTTGACTGGCAAATTTATAAGCTACTTTCATATTTTTAAACACGGACATAACCAGTAGATGGACCTGCACCAACTTTTGCGATATACCCACTCTTAACCAGATTCGTCAAAGTCCTTTCCACGGTAATTTTGCTTATATCAGGACAAAGCTCCATGATTTCTTTCTTTGTAATTTTGCCAACCTTGTTATCAATAACCGCTTTAATTCTATCAGGCTTAGAAAGACTCCGATGCTTCAAATACTCTACACGGCTTTCGAATTCATTGTATGCTTTCAACATGATACCCAGATAATATTTAACAAAAGGCTCATAGCTGTTTTCGCCCTCATGCCAGCCAGTAGAACTTGCTTGAAGGGCTTCATAATATGTTTCTTTTGTCTTTTCAATCAGCATTTCCATACTGACATATTTTCCAACGATGTATCCCGCCTTGTAAAAAAGCAGTAAAGTGAGCAAACGGCTCATCCTAACATTTCCGTCATTGAAAGGATGAATGCACAGAAAGTCCAGAATGAACATGGGAATCAAAACCAGTTTATCAATGCGGTCAGCTTCCCATGCTTCAAGGAAGCGAGCGCAAAGTTCTTCCATCGCTTCAGCAGTCTGAAATGCGGGAACTGGAATAAAACGTGCCTTCTGATGACCCTCGGCATCTGTTTCTGCAATTACATTATCGGAATTCTTATAACTTCCACCAGCAGATCCCTGTGAATAGGAGTACAGATCTCGATGTAACTGCAAAATAATGTTCGGTCTTGGGTTGATATATTCATAACCTTCGTAAATTGTGGAAAGTACTTCACGATAACCAGCAATTTCCTGCTCAGATCGGTTGCGGGGTTCTGCTTTTTGACTTACCAATTCTTCCAAACGCTTATCGCTTGTAAATATACCTTCGATTCGGTTGGATGCTCCCGTACTCTGAACCAATGCAACTTCTAAGAGTGTTTTCAATTCATCTACATTGGCTTCGAGAAATAATTCCTGTTTGCCTTTATGTTCATGAATGCTGCTAACCATCTGAACAATTTCAGGTGTTAACAATTTTTCAGGACTTACAATAAAATCAAAGTCTCTCATAGGAATCTCCTTCACTTCAGATTTATTTCCATCATTCTATCAACAAATGATGGAGATTTCAATAGATTTGATGGAGATAGAATATCCATATACACAATAAATATCCTCATTTCATCCATATATTATATCGTTTTATGGATTGTTTTTTCATTAAAATTACACTATTTTTTCACTATTTTTCATTACTTCATCGTTTTCGCCAACGAATTGAGCAACGCCCGCCTCTCTGGATTCAGATTCTTTTTCTCATAAAATGCTTCTTTAAAAAGCTCTGCATTTTTCCTTTGGTCATCATCCGGAATTTGAGAGTACGCATCCGTAATCATATTGACCTGTGCATGGCCGGAATCACCCTGTACTGCTTTGATATCAGATAATGGTACACACAAGCACGGAAAACACTTTATGCAAAATCTTCCACAGTAAAATCTATAAATGATCCGCAAAGGCAAAGGAAACCGACAGTTTACCATGTTTGGAATTATGGCAGTTCTTTTAGGAAGTGGAGATGCATTCCATCTGGTTCCCCGTGCAGTAGCGCTTTGTACAACTGGACTTGAGAACTTTACTGTACAGATGGGGTTAGAAAAGTGGATTACCTCTATCACTATGACTATCCTAAAATCATCCCCGCCTCAGAATTTGCAACAAATTGTTGCAAATTTTCTATATCCTTTTATTTTACAGAAGTACTTATTTTTAACTTTTTTCCTTCAGATTTTTATATTGCAAAAATCATATCACCATCTGCAGTATATCCTCTATATGTTCTGCATAATAATCAGCCCCATTCAGTTCCCCTTTCTCACCATATCCATACAGGCATCCTATAAAAGGGCTTTTGCAGGACCTGGCACATTCCAGATCCTGTCTCCTGTCTCCGACTACCAGATAAGGGCCACTATATTCCCGGATGATTTCCTGCACAATTTCTGTCTTTGGACGGAATCCGTATGATTCACAGTCATAAAAACGGTCAAACCATCGTTCCATCCCAAATTCCTTCCAGTGTGCCTCACGATATGAAGCTTTACAGTTACTTAAGATCACAAGGTGATATCCCCGGTTCTTCAAAGCTGTTAGCATCTCCTCTGCTCCCGGATACCACACTGCCTTATGTTTCCTGATCTGTCTTACCATCAGATCTCCTACCATCCTGCTTGCCTGCTCTTTATAGCTCTGATCCAGCTCCGGCAAAAATGTATTCCACATCTCCTTACTGTTAAGTCCCAGCCAGCCGGCAATTTCCACCGAGCCTATCTCCCGTTCTTCGGTAACCTTCTGTTCTGTCAGCCACTGATAGGTTTCACGAAATGCCGGTTCATAGATTCCAAGGGTATGATGGATCGTTCCATCATAATCGAATATGATCGTTTTTGTCATCATTTATTTTCCTGTCTTTTAGAGCTGCTTCATCAGATTGACCATCTCAATCGCAGATAATGCACAATCATAGCCTTTATTTCCCGCTTTGCTTCCTGCACGCGCAATAGCCTGCTCGATATTTTCAGTCGTGATCACTCCGAATAAAACCGGGATTCCTGTTGCAAGTTCAACCTGTGCGATTCCCTTGGCAGATTCATTACACACCAGATCATAATGTGAAGTATCTCCACGGATGACAGCTCCAACGCAGATAATTGCATCATATTTTCCTGACTGTGCCATCTTCTGTGCTGTAATCGGAATCTCAAATGCTCCCGGTACCCATGCTGCAGTAATGTTCTCTTCTTCTACTCCATGTCTTACCAGTCCGTCGACTGCCCCTCCCAATAATTTATTCACAATAATTTCATTGAATCTCGCTGCCACGATACCAACCTTCATTCCCTCCGGTGCTACTACTTTTCCTTCTACTAAATTGATCTGTCTCATTTTTTCTTCCTCCTGATATTTGCTGTTTTTTATAAATTTATTTCTTTAAAAATATGACCCATCTTTTCCTGCTTCGTCTTCATATACTTCCGGTCATACTTTTGTGCCGGAATCTCCAGAGGTACTCTCTCATTGATCTTCAGTCCGAATTCGCCAAGTCCATAGACTTTATCCGGATTATTTGTCAGTAATCTTAATGATTTCACACCAAGGTCTGACAGTATCTGTGCCCCGACCCAGTACTCTCTGAGATCCGGTGCAAACCCTAACTTCACATTAGCCTCCACAGTATCGTATCCCTGCTCCTGAAGCGCATATGCTTTGATCTTATTGATCAGTCCGATTCCTCGGCCTTCTTGTCTCATATACAGAATAATTCCTCGGCCTTCTGCTTCTACCTGGCGCATCGCTGTCTGCAGCTGCAGGCCACAGTCACATCTGAGCGATCCGAATGCATCCCCTGTCAGACACTCCGAATGTACCCGGCAAAGCACATCCTCACCATCTCCCAGATCACCTTTTACCAGTGCCAGATGATGCTCTCCTGTAATATCATTGATATAACCATACATTTTAAAATCACCGTACTGCGTTGGGAGGTTTGCAACGGCTTCCTCCTTTACATGCTTTTCATGTATTCTTATATAATCCTGCAGATCACGGATCGTAATAAATGTAAGGTTATGCTCTTTTGCCATTTCCCATAGCTGTGATGTACGCATCATAGTTCCATCTTCTTTCATAACTTCACAGCACACGCCGCATTCTTTCAGTCCGGCAAGTCTCATAAGATCTGTTGTTGCCTCTGTATGGCCATTTCGTACCAAAACCCCGCCTTTTCTGGAAATAAGCGGAAACACATGTCCCGGTCTTCTGAAATCCTCCGGTTTTGACTGATCATCCACACACTTCATGATAGTATAGGAGCGCTCTTCCGCAGAGATACCTGTGGTTGTATCTGCGTGATCTACTGCCACGGTAAATGCTGTACTGTGATTGTCCGTGTTCTCCGCAACCATCGGCGGAAAGTTCAATCTCGCCGCAATTTCTGCACTCATCGGTGTACAGATAAGACCCTTTGCATAGGTCGCCATGAAATTAATATTTTCCCTGGTCGCAAACTCTGCCGCACATATCAGATCTCCCTCATTTTCTCTGTCCGGATCATCTGTGACCAGAACTATTTTTCCTTCCTTAAGATCCCTAAGTGCTTCTTCAATTGTGTTGTACTGATAATTTTGTGACATAGTGTATATCCTCCTGTTCTAAAACCCGAATTCTTCAAGAAACTCCATCGTAATTCCGGATTCTTTTTTCTCTTCTTCGTTTTTTCTGATGCCAAGCAGTTTTTCTACGTATTTTCCGATCACATCATTTTCCAGATTAACCAGATCCCCCGGCACCTTTTCCAAAAGAGTGGTTTCTTCTCCTGTATGTGGAATGACCGACACCTGAAAACCAGCTTCATCAACCCTTGCAATTGTCAGGCTGATCCCATCAATACAGACGGATCCTTTTTCCACGATCAGATGCAAAATCTGTGGCGATGTCTCAATTGATACCCAGATGGCATTTTCTTCCCGGAGCATGGAACGTATCACGCCAGTCCCATCAATATGGCCGCTTACTATGTGTCCCCCGAACCTACCGTCTGCAGCCATTGCACGTTCCAGGTTTACCTGGCTTCCGGCCTTGCAGCTGCCAAGACTGCTTCTTCTGATCGTCTCTGCCATCACATCGGCAGTAAATCCGTCCGGCTGAATCGACGTAACTGTCAGACACACACCATTCACAGCGATACTGTCACCGATCCTTGTCCCTTCCAGGACTTTCCGGGCTTTCACTGCCAGGATCCCTGATTCCCCTGTCAGCTGTATATAACGGACTTTTCCTTTCTCTTCTACGATTCCTGTAAACATGATTCCTCCTGTTTTTTATCACACACCTGACATTTTATCCGGATATCCTCACCGATCTGACAGATATCTGTATATTTCAGTTCCACTGCTTCAGACGGCAGTTCAACTCCAATACCCTCTACCGGTGTCTTCCCAGCCACACCGCCAAACAGCTTTGGTGCCACAAAAGCCTGTACTTCCTTTACAATTCCAGCTCGCAGTGCACTGTCATTTAACGTACCTCCTCCCTCCAGGAGGATGCTGTCAATGCCTCTGTTTCCAAGATCTGCCATCAGCTTCTTAAGGTCTATCTGATTCTTTTCGTCGGGACAGTAAATGGTTTCAACTCCCATGGTATGTAATATTTTTATTTTCTCTTTTGCATTTTTCTGTTCTGCATAAGCCACGATCGTCCGGTACTTTTCCGCACTTTTTACAATCTGACTGCCCGGCGGGATCCTGAGCTTACTGTCACACACAATCCTGACAGGACTTTTCCAGCCTTCTACCCGGACGTTTAACATCGGATCATCTGCAAGCACAGTTCCAATACCAGCCATGATTCCCATGTACTGATGCCGCATATGCTGTACTTCTTTTCGTGCAGATTCTCCGGTGATCCATTTTGATGCTCCTGTTTTCGTTGCGATCTTCCCATCCAGTGTCATGGCATACTTCATTACCACATAAGGGGTCTTCGTAGTAATATAATGGAAAAACACCGGGTTCAGCTGATCACATTCTTCTCTCATAAAATCTTCAACTACTGTTACACCGGCTTCCCTTAACATCTGTACACCTTTTCCTGCCACTTTCGGATTCGGATCTCTGGAACCGATCACCACTTTTCTGATCTTCTGTTCAATGATCGCTTCCGTACATGGAGGTGTTTTACCATGATGACAGCAAGGCTCCAACGTGACATAAATCACCGCACCTTCTGCTGATTCTGTAAGAGAAGCAATTGCATTACGTTCCGCGTGAAGTTCTCCATACTTTTTATGATAGCCTTCCCCGATGATCTTTCCGTCTTTTACGATCACTGCCCCTACCATAGGATTGGGATTCGTCCAGCCTTCTCCTTTTTTGGCCAGTTGAATAGCCCGAAGCATATATTCCTGATCCGTCATTTCTATTCCTTCTTTCTTATTCCTGTTCTTTGCCTGGGCTACGCCGAGGCTTTTAAACATGTGCAATCGGATTCACAGACAAGTGAATGGTATAGTTATTTCGAAAACGATGTACCAGATACAAAAAAAGCCTGCAGAAATATCTGCAGGGTGGAATTGATCTGTTACATATGATTGATAAATGAATGTCTGATTTTCCTATATAAAAAGCTCTGAAATGGATCACCATCTCAGAGCTCTGATACTACATTCATTCATACAAAAAATCAACTGTACTATCATCTTCTTCCATCCAGACTGTACTGTCGGCCCCGGAATCTCACCGGATCATGCCTCTCGGCTCGCGGGCTTTACCGCCGGTAGGGAATCTCACCCTGCCCTGAAGATATCTTTTTGTTTATTTTAATACTTTATCTGTTGTTTGTAAAGCAGAATTTTTATTTTACTTAGTTTACTGATGGAGATAGAATATCCATATACACAATAAATATCCTCATTTTATCCATATATTATATCGTTTTATGAATTGTTTTTTCATTAAAATTACACTATTTTTTCACTATTTTTCATTACTTCATCGTTTTCGCCAGTGAATTGAGCAATGCCCACATCTCTGGATTAGCCAATACTTTTGCCAGAAGTTCCGGATCGACTTCATCAGCAACAGAACCGTCACAAGCAACCAAACGATAACGGTTTCTGTATAGAGTTGGTTGAAGCTTCTGGTTAAAGATTTGCAAAAGTTCCCATAGTGCATTATCTTTTAATTTTGCACGCTGGTGATAGAAAGCGGCTTTTGATGGTGTTTCATCAGTGCGTCCGAAAAAATGATAAAGTTCTCTCTCTCTGATATTGTATATCCACTATAGTTTTAGATGTATCATCTTTACCATCTTGAATTGATCAGAAACTGTCATACTGACCTTTGTGGATAGCTTTAAGCCATTTTTAGGGATGTAACGATAGTATGGTTCCTCCGCAATCACCTTCACATTACCCCCGATCTTTGCTGCCAGTTCTTCCGCTGAATTCACATAAAAGAACATTTGTGCATCGGCATGGCCGACCTGTTTCATATATTTTTTCTTCATCATGGTCATTCCTCTTTTGTTCACCGTATCAAAAACAACTTCCATATTTCCAAATTGCCCAATCATACGCAGAAGGGCAATGACCTTATGTTCCTCAAAATAATGAAATAACCCGCCTGCAGTAACGAGAATAGGAGCATCAAATACATCATTGCGAACTTTTTTGATCCAATCCTTTGCAAAGGCATCCCCGGAAATATATAATTCCCTCTCTGGTTCGGGAAGAAGTCCCCGCCGGTATTCGATTACATGAGGCAGATCCACGGCATACCAGTGTGTCTTTCCGTTATCACATCGGTGATAGGTTGTCTCCAGACCACAGCCCAACTGGACAATCACACCGTCCGGTCTGCGTTCCAGAAAAGTCCGAATAATCCGATCCATATTAGCAGACCGGGAAGCAGAGGCCAAAAGGGTATACTGGCTCTGCATATTCTGTTTAATCAAGTCTGAAGGCAGCTTCTTTTTCAATTCCAATGCTTTTTTATCATATAAAATTTGCGGGTAATGCTCACTAGCATAAATTCTTCCCAGCATAGGGACGAACAGTGTATCCTCCACGACTCCTAACTTGGACATAGCCAAACCTCCTGTTTTGATACATTACTTTCTACCGACAAGCAACCGGGAAGAACCTAGCATCATCATGGCAGCCCGACGGTGGGCGCCAAAAGCTTCCTGTGCGGTATCAACAAGTCGTACTTCCTCATACCCCATATCCCGCAGTTTCTGCGCAAAACCTTCCATGTCACCGTACATCTTTTGTTTCATATCATCGTTAAGTGCAAAGACGCCGCCTTTTTTCAATACCCGCAGGCTTTCCAGCAGCAGTTTCTGCATATCTGCACCCATGACATTGTGATAGACATAGTTGCTGATGACCACATCAAAGCTCTCATCAGGAAAATCCAGCTGCTTCGCATCACCGTGCTGAAATACACAGCGGGAAGCCACGCCCTCACTTGCAGCATTTTTCTCGCAGAGTGCCTTGCTGTAATTGTACACAGCGCCCCAATAATCAATACCGATTACTTTTGCTTTCGGCCATGTCAGAGCCGCACGGATTGTCAGCGCTCCGGAGCCGCAACCTACTTCCAGAATCTTGCCCTCACCGTCATAGTCTAGGTGCGAGAGGACAACCCGGTGAACCTGTTCCATGATTCTGCCACCGCCAAAGGCATACTGCCGCCTGATCCATGTGATCCAGATCAGCAAAACCACAAGTGCGATTGTGATGATGGCAAACAGCACACCGAGAACAGCGACATGAAATACATAAAAAGAGAGGACAGCCAGCACAGCGGCCAAAACTCCGATTCCGCCAATGATGTAAAAGACAGGATTGGACATCCAGCTTCCATAGTCTTCCCCGTGGGTGCCAAGGCGGATATTCTCCTGCTTCCATTGGTTCCTTTTCATTGCACTACCTCCTTTTCCTTCTTCACGCAAGTTTCCAGTTCTGGCTTTCTGTCTGCAGTTTTACCATATGGGCATATACACCATTCTTTTCTTCCAGATCCTTTGGTGATCCTTCTTCTGCAACTGTACCATCAGAAAGGACAACGATCTTATCTGCTCCGGCTACGGTACGCATCCTGTGGGCGATAACCAGAACGGTTTTATCTGCGATCAGACGGGAAAGGGCTGTCTGTATCAGAGTTTCATTCTCCACATCCAGGGAAGCAGTAGCTTCATCCAAAAGAATGATCGGCGCATTTTTCAGAAATGCACGGGCAATAGAGATGCGCTGGCGCTCTCCGCCGGAAAGTTCACAGCCATTTTCCCCGATATTGGTATGCCATCCATCTGGTAATTTTTCTGCAAATTCATCTACATTGGCAAGTTTCGCAGCCGCAATGACCTGTTCATCTGTGGCGTCTTTGTTTCCGATTCGGATATTTTCCAGAATCGTATTGTCAAACAGCGTAACATCCTGGAATACGATGGAATACAGAGAAAGCAGTGTTTCCGGGTCTATTCGGGATACATCCATGCCTCCCACGGTAATCTTTCCTCTGTTAATATCCCAGAACCTTGCTGCCAGCCGGGATACGGTTGTTTTTCCGCCGCCGGACGGGCCCACCAGAGCCGTAACCTCTCCCTGCTTTGCCGTAAAGGAGACATCTTTCAATACAGTTTCTCCGGTATTATAGGCAAACCCGACATGGTCAAAGACAATATCATACCCCTGATTGGAAAGCCTATCACTGCCCTGCTGGATGGGATGATCGAGAATTTCATTCATACGGGCAATATTGGTTCGTGTACTGATGACTGCCGCAAGATTCTGGAGTGCGCCCTGCAGAGGGTCATATAAACGGGATACTACCAGAAGGAACATAAAGAATG
This sequence comes from Ruminococcus sp. D54t1_190329_F1, assembly GCF_015551645.1. NCBI lineage: Bacteria > Bacillati > Bacillota > Clostridia > Eubacteriales > Oscillospiraceae > Ruminococcus > Ruminococcus sp. D54t1_190329_F1. The sequence goes on along the minus strand of NZ_JADNDC010000022.1, from coordinate 53,971 downwards.
TAAGCACGGAGAGGCTTCCTTGCATGAGCAAAACAGCTCCCACCAGCGCAACCGTTGCAATACCAAGCTTCAGCACCAGCGATGCGGAAACCACAAAAACAGCAAGGCCGAATTCATTGAGGATGGAACGATGCTCCACGGCACGGATCTTCTTTTCCAGACCTTTTAAATATGCCTGCTCCGCATTGTTCGCTTTCAGGTCACGAACCGTTTCAATGCACTCCTGTATCCCGTCTGCGCAGGCCATCTTTACATCCATGGCTTTCTGATTCAGATTTTCCTGAATCTTTGCGGAAAATCCCACAATCGCAAAGGCAACCGGCAGAACCCATAAGGCAGCCAGTGCCATTCTCCAGTCCGTAAAGAGCAGACCAATGGAAATCAGAACTGTAGAAATGATCGAACCCGCAAGCTCAGGGATAAAATGCGAAAAACTCTGCTCCAGGAAGGTGCAATCCGCCATAATGGTACTGGTAAGATCGGCTAAATCCTTTTTCCCGAAAAAGGAAAGGGGGATTTTGCGCAGATGTTCTGCCAGGGTAATGCGGCGGATACCGCTTTCTTTGTAAGTGGCAAAATAGGTCGCATTGTATTGAAAGAAAGTGGTCAGCAGAATCAAGCCAATACACACCACGCAGCCTGCCACATAAAATGGAATTTTCCCGCCGGGAACACCCCCGTTCATCAGATCGCTGACCAGGTAATATAAAAGTCCCACCGGAAACATAAAAGACAGATTCTGAAGGACACAGGCCAGGCAGCCTTTGATCAGGTCTTTTGCTCCCTGTTCAGACAGGGCATATTTTTTCTGCAGTTTTTTGATCATATTACTGCACCTCCTTTGTTACCTTCCATTGCACGGAAGTCTGGTAATTTTTCCACATACGGCTGAATATACCGTCTTTTGCAAGCAATTCGCGACTGTTTCCGCACTCGGCAACCCGTCCGTCGCAAATGACAAAAATCTGATCCACATTTGTTACGGTAGAAAGCCTGTGGGCAATCATAATCACTGTCTTACCCTCGGAAAGTCTTGAGAAAGCAGCCTGTACGCGGCTTTCGTTATCCGGGTCAGCAAAGGCAGTGGCTTCATCCAGAATGATAATCGGAGCATTTTTCAGCATCACACGGGCAATGGCAATTCGTTGCTGCTCGCCGCCGGAAAGATAGACACCCTTTGTACCGATGACCGTATCCACACCCTGTGGGAGTTTTTCCAGAATATCATCGCATTGCGCGTGATGAAGGGCAGTCAGAACTTCCTCACGGGTAGCTTCCGGTTTTCCCATACGCACATTTTCCAGAATAGATGCCTTGATCAGACGGCTGTTCTGAAATACGAAAGACACCGTGTTCATGAGTTCCTCTTTCGGGATGTCTTTCACATTAACACCACCGATTTTTACCATTCCGCTCTGGGGATCAAAGAATCGGGAAATCAGGTTGGCAAGGGTTGTTTTTCCACCGCCGGATGGACCTACAAAAGCTACCGTCTGTCCTGCAGGAATGGTCAGTGAAATATCTTTTAATACTTCTTTTTCTCCATCATAGCTGAAATGAACCGATTTCAGTTCCACGGAAGCGTTTTGGGGATGCTTTGAATGTTTCGTTTCCTCCAGAGGCTTCAAATGCAAAACGCTGTCAATTCTCTGTAAAGCGTCGTCTACGATCATGGCGTTTTCACTTTGGAACATAATGCGTGTCAGTGTGACAGAAATAACCGGTGTAATGATGATATAGAAAATAAGATCCAGTAAGAAACCGGAAGTCACACCGTCTTGCGTAAGCAACAGTCCTCCGGCAATCAGTGTGGCAAAAACGCCGTTGATCGCAGCTGTATAGAACATCATCGGTGTCCGAAGCTGCCTGGTATAAGCAATCACCCATACTTTATACCGGTCAATGGAGTCTTTAAACTTCTTAAAGGAAAAGATCGTCTGGCCAAAGGTTTTTACCACCGGAATCCCACGGACATACTCTACCGCTTCATTGGACATATCATCCAGCGCATTCTGGTATTCTTTCATCTTTTCCTGCATCTGCTTTCCGGTCATTGCCATCATGATCAGAAACCCCAGCACAACCGGAACAAGACTCAATAGTCCCAGTCTCCAGTCAAACACGAACAACAGCACCAAAAGACCGCAGGGGGTTGCAATGGCATTGGCTCTGTCGGGAAGCTGATGGGCGAGATAGGTTTCGGTGGCTGCGCTGGATTCGTTGACAATCTTGCGCAGTTTTCCGCTGCCAAAACTCTCGGCAAACCCAAGAGGAAGCTTAACAATATGCTCCATGGTCTGGATACGCAGGTTTGTGGCGATACGAAATGCTCCCAAATGGGAACACATCAGCCCGGCTATGTAGACAAGCACCGCTATAACCGCAAACAATACTGCCATCCAGCCATTACTGGTCAGGTCCTGTGCCTGGGCAAAATTCGGTGCCACCTCCAATACTTCCTTGATCATTTTCCAGATGTAATAGAATGGTACCAGAGCAATCAGGGCACTGATGGCAGAAAGCACCCAGGAAGCATAGGTCAGGTACTTATGGCTGCCTGCAATTCCCAGCAGGCGTGATAAATTAGATTTTTTTTTCAAAAAAATTCCTCCTTTTCTTTGTGTCTATGATAAAGAGAACACGTCTATGTTCTTACAATATCCGAATTTAGGTTAGCTGTAGCTAACTATCGAACAAAAATTATAAGGCATTACTGCCCCATAATTTTCATCCATCCTGCTGTATAAAAGGCGCGCATTTCTCTAACGTAGTTTTCGGCATCTTTGAGCGGCATTTCGTGGATGATCAATTCAAAAAAAGTATGAAACATTCCGGTGATCAGAATATGCTCCAGCGAAGGATCGATATGCGGAGAGGACCGTCCAAGCTGCCTTAAGACATCCTGATAGGCATGCGTCCCATCTACCTCAATCTCCACCATTTCATCAATTAGCCCGGCAAATTTTGTCCCTTCCGAACAGCAGAGGATCAGTTTACATTCCTCTAAATGTTCGTACGCATAATAGAGAATATCGTACATGCAGATTCCCGAAATATCACTCATGACTTCCGGCTGCTGGGCAGCTGGTAGTTCGGCGAACTCCTGCTGTGCCTTTATAAAACGGTTACGAATATATTCATAATGTTCACCAACGATGGCTTCAAAAAGTTCTTCTTTGCTTTTGTAATATCCGTAAAAGGCTCCGGTAGTCATTCCCACGGATTTCACAATATTCCGCAGGGAAGCGTCTTTATATCCTTTTTCTAAAAATTCCGCTTTCGCTGCCCGGTGGATATTTTCTAAAGTCATTCCATTTCCGTTTATTTTGCACACCTCCTATATAACAGTGCTATATAACGCTGTTATAATTTTAATCTCTGAAAAAGGTTTTGTCAATAGCAACAAGAAATAGTTGCATAAAAACTGCAATCCAAACATCATTCTGCACTTTATTACTGATAAAATTTTTAAATACTGGTTTTGACAAAAGTTTCCTTTTTTCTAATAAATGATAAGCAGGGTGGAGTTTGTTCTCACACCCTGCTTTTTGATTATCATGAATTACTCGAAGATCTTCTTCACTTTTTCTTTCAGCCTGTCCATGCACCTGTAAACTGCCTTTTCGGTAATCTTCAGATACCTGGCGATTTCATGAGTGCTGGTCTTATCATGAGTCAGTGCCTCGATAGCTCGCTGCAATTCGTCCTCATTCTCCGGGTCAACGCTGCTAGTTGCCTCGTCCAAAATGACAACCGGTGCATTTTTCAGCATGGCACGGGCGATGGCAATACGCTGGCGCTCCCCGCCGGAAAGGTGGGAACCGGCGCTGCCGACAACCGTATCATAGCCATTGTCCAGCCCGCGGATAAAGGCGTCGCAACCACTTTGTTCGGCGGCCTGTTCCACCTCCGCGTCTGTGGCGCTGGGTCTTCCCATGCGGATATTTTCCCGGATACTGCGGTTAAACAGGTAGTTGTCCTGAGATACATAGGAAATCTGATCTGCAATTTCAGACAGCGGTATATCCTTCAGCTCATGACCGCCGAGGGTAATGCTGCCGGATGTAACATCCCAATATCCGGCAATCAGCTTCGCCACCGTGGACTTGCCAGAGCCGGACGGCCCTACAAGGGCCGTCATGGTTCCGGGCCGGATGGCAAGGTTCACATCATGCAAAACCTCTGTTGTCCCGTCATAGGAAAACGACACAGACCTAAGAGAAATGCCAGTATCTTCCAGCTTGACCGGCGTGTCCTTATGGTTCAGTTCTTCGGCGTTCAGAAGCTGGCTGATTTCTTCCACATTTGTCCCCAGTACGGCCAAATCGTCCGTAAAGGTAAAGGCCGCGATAATCGGCCCGATCAGCCCCAGCGAGAAAATCACAATGGACAGGAAGGCTGAAAGTTCCAGGCTGCCGGAGAGCCAAAATGCAAAACCGCAGGGCAGCACGCAGATCAGCACTGAGGGCAGGATGGCGTTATAGGCGCTCATGGTTTTCTGGTTTTCTCGCATCCAGTCCACATAGTAGTTGGCGTTGTAATTCACCGCGTCAGAATATTTTTTGTAGGAACCGGCGGATTGGCTGAACGCTTTCACCACCTCAATGCCTCCGATATATTCCACGATGGCGTCTGCCATCTGCTTGCCCGCCTTGACTGCGCCCTCCCATTTGACGGGATAGTTTTTCATACCGGCGGACATAACCACAAGGCCCACCACGAGAGTGACAAGGGACAAAAGCGCCATACGCCAGTCCAGAATAAGCAGGTACACGACAATCACAATGGGAACCAGCACATTTGCGGTCATTTCCGGGATCAGGTGTGCAAAGGTCGGCTCCATTCCCTCCACCCGGTCAACAATCGTCGTTTTATACTGTCCAGAGGGCGTATCCAAAATCGTCCCCATTGGCACACGGGCAAGTTTCTCGGTAATGTTCTCCCGCAGATCGCGCAGCGTGTAATAGGTCGCTGTGTGGGAAATCGTTGTAGAAAGACAGGAAAACAGCACCTTCCCAAAGTATCTGCACAGTGCAATAATACCAGCGGTCACATAGCAGGAATAATTCTGTTCCCCAGACAACATCATTGTGACAATATGCGCCACGCAGAAATAGGGCACCATCTGGCAGGCCACGCCTAATACCGCAAGGATAATACTGCCGATGAATTTTCCATGATAAGCTTTGCCCCATCCCCATAAGACGCTTATGGGCGACTCTTTCTTTTCCTCCTTCATTCTGTGGACACCTCCTTCTTCATATCACTCAGAAAAAACTTTAGCAGGCGTTTTCGGCCATCGCTGTCCTCTATGGAATAACTTTCCTGAATTTGCCCGTTTTCTAAGTGAAGGACATAATTGCAGCAGCGTAGAATAAATTCCGGGTCATGCGTTACCACAAGCGCAGTTCTTCCAGTATTCGCCACCTGATTAACAACATTGGCAACCTGCCTCATGTGAAACAGGTCAAGACCGCTGGTCGGTTCATCGAATAAAATCAAAGGGCGCTCCGAAGCAATCGCAGAGGCAACCGCCACGCGCTGCTTTTGACCGCCGGACAGTCCCATCGGGTGGCAGTCCTCAAAGGAAAGCAAGTCCATCTCCTTTAAGATTTCTCTTGCCCTTTGCTTATTCTCGGTTCTCATACTGAGCAGAATTTCATCCAGAAGACTTTCGGTAAAGAGCTGGTGGTTTACATCCTGCATGACCATATAACAGAGTTTCAATCGTTCTTTTCTGGAATAGTTCTTGCTCTGATCCTGCACCGTTCCTTTGAAGTGCTTTTCCAACCCGCAGAGGCACCGGGCAAAGGTGGATTTTCCCGCACCATTATGTCCGATGATGGCCGTGGCGCTGCCGAATGGGAAAGAGGTTTCCGTTATATGCAAGGTTTCCGGCTCATGCTTATAGGCAAAGGACACATTCTTTATCGTCCAAACCGCCTCATTCATTCTCTGCGGCGTGCCTTCAACTTCTGAAAGCCCCGCAAGATCAAGAGGGCGCAATCCCATATCATCGCGCTGTCTTGCCGACAGGCCGCAAAATTTCTCTGCTGTATAATCACCTTCGATTTCTCCATCTTTTAGGTACAGGACACGGTCAAAGAGGCCGGACAGATAATACAACCGATGTTCAGAGATGATGATGGTCTTTCCCTGCGATTTCAAAGTAAAGAGTAGCTGTCGAAAATCAGCGATAGCGTATGCGTCAAGGTTGGATGATGGCTCATCAAGCACATAAATATCCGGGTCAATTGCCGCTGCCGATCCGCAGGCGATTTTTTGCTTTTCACCGCCGGACAAAGAAAAAATACTTCTATCAAGCAGCGGCTCCAACTTTAGCTGTGCAGCTACACGCTTTACACGGTCACGCACAAGATCTTCCGCTATGCCGTGATTCTCTGGGCCGAAAGCCAGTTCGCTGGTCGTGTCCACATTGAAAAACTGAGAACGCGGATTTTGAAATACAGAACCGACTTTCAGAGAAATATCAAACAGTGACAGGTCACGGGTATCCTTTCCATCCAGATAGACGGAGCCGGTATAAGTCCCCTCATGATAATGGGGGATCAAGCCGTTAAACAACCGGGTCATGGTTGTTTTCCCACAGCCGGAAGTCCCGCAGAGCAGGACAAAAGAACCGTCCTCAATAGTGCAGGAAATATGTTTTAAAGCGCCACCGGCCTGCCTCTCACTGTCGGGAAGGGTACTGGCAGGATAAGAAAAGGATACATCTTGACATTCAATCATTTCCTTCACCCCCTTGCGGCAAGCACATAGATTTGCGCTGCAAATGCTCCCAGACAGATCAGCAGGAAAATAACATCCTGCACATGAAAACCCAGCTTACAGATATTCGTCCGTTTTACTGGGCCTCCCAATCCCCGCGTAAGGGCTGCCTGGGACAGTTCCTCTCCGATTTTGACGGAGCAGATCATCATGGGGACAATCCGATACTCTAAAATCGCACCGACTTTTCCACCACCAAAGCGGACGCCACGCATCCGCATGGCGTCCCCAATAGCGCTCCATTCTTCCGCAACCGTGGGAAAGAAGCGAAACATCACAGACATAGGAATGGTAATCTGCTGCGGCAGGTGGAGCCGTTCCATCGCCGCAACAAATTCGCTGACCGTGGTTGTCGTTACCACGAAATATCCCATGATCACGCTGGGGGTGAACCTCAGCAGAATGCCAACAATGGCTACTGCAATGTAGTTTGCTACGCCAGCCAGTCGTGACAGACCGAACATTTCCAGGCACAGACTGCCTCCAAAAATCAGGATATAGAGAACAGCGCCTTTCCATTTTCTGGCCGCTGACAAAAGTAACAGTGGGATCGTCGCCAACACGATGATGTAATACTGCATGATGCCTTCATACGAACCGCCTAAAATAAAGACAGCTATGGTAATCAGTACCGCCAGTTTTGTCCGGGGGTCTAATAAAATTCCGCTATTGTTTTTTTGACTTGCAAGAAGTTCGCAGCTCATTACACAATTCCCGCCCGCTCAAAGTGCTTTTTGAAAATCTTCCGTCCGATCAGGCCGCCGACAAGACCGCTGACGAAAGCAGCAATAAGCAGTACCGGCAAAATCCAGTCGGGCATATAAGCCATGAGCGTGTCGGCATATTCCTGACCGTAACCGGGAAGCAGGTTCTGGTAGTAAGCGTCACGCGTCACAACGATGGGAATAAAGGCGCCGATTACCCACATGGAAAAAACGCCGTGAATCAACACTTCGCGCTTGGCATTTTTGTAGTCACAGGCTTTCATCATAAAATCGGAAATCAGCCCGAAGATCAGCCCGGTAGGGATGCACCACCAGCCCATGCCGGTCAGCAGCATAATGATACCCAGCAGCACTCCGCAGATGGTAAGCATACCGAATTTCTTAATTTTGGAGAAGAACAACATCATCGGAATACCGCCCACAAGCGGCACGATCACGCTGATAAGTGGAATAAAGATCGGGATAAAACCGATAGACGCCGCTGCGAAAATGACGATAAAGTAAATCGCCGTAAAAATACCGATGTTGATTAAGTCCTTTCCTTGCAATTTGTTGTTCATTGCGAAACCTCCTAACATGATTACTTTCGTCTTTGTTAGTTCTTGCTAACCATACCTAATGATAGCATAAATTCAGCTGTGCTTCTATGCATATATCGGTATTTTAAGCCCGTATAGCAAGGAGTTTTTTCGCTCTGCCAGAATATCCATTGACCGGGAGTTTTCTCGCAGGTATAATAATATCAGCGATTTTGCGTGATGAAAGGGGCGAAGCAGTTGCGTAACATGATATACAACATTTTAGAAAACAGCGATGCTGTTTCTGGTGTGACCTTGAAAAACAGTCCAAATAGCAGCACATTGCTTTTGAATCGGGCAGATGGCAAGGGACGCATGACATTCCATACGCTCTTTCCGGGGCTGACTTTGGCTTTTATTTTTGTAAACGCTCCCGTATGGCCGGAGTCGGATGAAAATTCAAATCTAAAGCCTTTGCTGATTAACTATTGCGTTTCGGGCAGAAGTGAATTGCTTCTGGATGACGGCTCCTACATTTACCTGAAGGAAAATGATTTTTGTGTCAGTGAACAGACCGCACAGAAAGAATATATCTTTCCCACACGGCAATATCAGGGCATAAAAATATACTTTGACCTGCCACTTCTTTTACAGTCCTGCGGTGAACTTTTGAAATCTTTTTCACTTGACCTCCCTACGCTGGAAGAAAATTATTGTGGCAACCATAAGACATATATCAACGGAGCGGACAGTGAGCTGGAAAATATATTTCAAAAACTCTGGCGGCTATCTGAAAAGCCCTCTGCCTTCCATTTGCAAATCTATACGCTTGAACTTCTCCACCGGCTTTTTAACATGGAAATCCGGCCTCCGAAAACCTGCGGCTTCTACACGGAAACGCAGGTTGAAATTGCAAAAAGGGCAGCGCAAATTCTCTCAGATGATCTTCGCCAGCACATTCCTGTACGGCAGATTGCAGAACGCTTTTCGGTCAGTGAAACCAGCCTGAAAAATTATTTTAGAGGCGTATATGGACAGAATATATCCACCTGGCTGCGGGAAATCCGTATGAACGAAGCCGCAAGGCTTCTTTCGGACACAAAGCGTCCGATTGCCGAAATATCCGAACAGGTCGGCTATTCTAATCAAGGGAAATTTGCAGCTGTATTTAAAAAACAGCTTGGATTATCACCCTTAGAATATCGACGATTCAAAAATTTGGAAAAATACTAAAGCCGAGATAGATTAATACTCTCGGCTTTACTCATTTCACATTCACAATTTGGTATTCAAAAACTAATTGTTTGATCCACTCCTTCTCTTTGATATTTGCTTGTTCGTAATAATTATAGATTTCCTCTACAGAGAGTTCTTTTAAAACCTTCTCTCCATTTTCTTCACATTCTTGTACTAAGCATCACTTAGCAAACTCATCAAATCAACCATTCCTTTCCCTCAGATATTCAAACAGTGCCTCGGTAAACTCTTCTTTCTTTGCTCTTGAAACATTCAGTTCTATTCCGCATTTCAACCGTAGTACGCCTTTTTCTAACCCTTCTACTTTTCCAAAATTAACAATGTAACTATAATGCGTCCTAAATGACCTTGTCTCTTATAAAAAATGAAACGAAAGTAAGTTTCTTTTACTGCCAGCCTTAGAAAATTACTACCAGCAGCATCTTGAACTGTTCCTGTCCATATACCGCATGGGGATGTTTTGCTGGCATGACGATGGAGTCGCCTTCTTTTAGGATATATTCCTCGCCTTCAATAGTTACTTTTCCTACACCATCCAGACAGGTCACGAAGGCATCCCCGCCGGATTCATGGGTGCTGATCTCTTCGCCTTTGTCAAAAGAAAACAGAGTAACACTTACGTGTTCGTTCTGCGCCAGTGTTTTGCTGACTACCTGTCCGTCCTGGTATTCTACCTGATCTTTTAAAGCCATGACTTCTGCTTTGTTGATGTTCTTAATTCCTGTCATTTTTTATGTCTCCTTTTTTAATTTATATTGTACCCAGTACAGTGAAAATTAAGTATCTGCTATATTGACGCAGTATATGAAAAGTCAAACTAATCAACATAGTGGCTACTTAATATTCGCTGTACTAAGCATAATGTGCCTGTTATACTTCACAATAATACAAGAAGGATCTAAGTTTCTCCCATCCTGCCTCGTCGAAGTCCCCATCCAGGGACAGGTCATAAACTGGTGCCTGGCAGTGGTCGTGGATTCCTCTCATATTCAGCACCATAGCAGTGTTTTCATAGCGTGGTGCCATCATCAGGATACCGCTGCAGTTCTCACCCAGTTCCAGTGCTTTTGCATAACGGTATCGTCCATTGGCACCAGAGTAGTCTGACAGATACTCATCGGCACGTTTTTGAAGCCCACTTAGGTCTTGGCTGAAGCTGCTTCTATCTCCCAGGCGCTCATGGATTGCCAACAGCCGTTTTTCCCATTTCTGGAAAAACTCTGTCGCATTTTTATTGCCAGAGGCTTCTTTCCACAGAAACAGCATCATCTCAGACAGCGGTGCCCGGCGGCACAGGATTCCTTCATACTCCAGTTGCTCCAGGATTCCCTCATTTAAGCTGGTCAGGCTGGCAGAGGTTCCAACTAATCCCAGTGATTTGGCTGAGGTACTTTCTTCTCCGATCTCCTTCGCCCAGCGGCGCAGGTCTTTCCACTCATGGAGGCTGCCATCTGGAAGCAGAGAGCGGTAACACTGATCCCGCATATGCGGATCGGCACTGTAAAGGATGTCGCCGCAAACCAGAGCCTTCATCAGAAGCTCCGGATCATCTGCGGTCACTGGAAGTGTCTCCAGAATCGGCGCGATAATGTCCACATGCTCATATCCCTTGCGGTCCAGTACCGTCCGGACGGCTCTTGCATACTGTCCATCTGCATCTGCACCCTCGTTAAATGGGATCAAGAACTGTAAATCCTTCTGCTCTTCTTTCGGTGTCTCTTCCAACAAGGTCAAAATCTGACCTAACATCACTGGGAACGGCAGATATTCCTTGGAGTTGGTCTCTGCACGTCCCTTCATCAATACTTCACGGGAATAGTCTGGCAGTGTTTTTCTCTTTTTATAGCCGCACTGTTCAAAATAGTTTTCCAAGTACCAAGTGTGGTAACCAAGATCCGGCAGTACAAGTGTCTTGTCCTTATCCGGCTTGAACTTAATATTGGCTGGCTTCATCTTCACATCCAGGATGTTAAAATCTTTTGGCATCTGGGCTGGCGGTCTGTGGGAGATACTGTTAAGGAACGCCTCAATACGGGTAATAATACCGACTGCCGAATACTGCTCATCCACCTCGATCTGAAGGTACGGCTTATCCCCCATCTCTTCACGGAACATATGGTTTACAAGGGTATCAGGACCGCATCCGTGGTTGGTAAGGTAAACGGCATACAGGTTCGGATGGTGAGCCACGATCTTCGCACCGGATAACAGGTGGTCACCGAAATGATATTTTTTCTTTTGCGAATGATTCCGTTACACTCATTAATTAGTATTCGGGTGATCCAGGTTCGGAAAAATTTCTCTTTTTTTAATGTATCCAGCTTTTCATATGCTTTGAGAAGCGTTTCCTGAACAGCATCACAACAATCTGCATCATTTTTTAAAATGGATTTGGCCACATGATACAGCATCGCTTCCGCATCGTGGACGTCCTTAATAAATGTACTTTTTGTCATAGCCTGTTTCTCCTTTGGTCCGGACATTTATACACGTGTTTTTTTATTTTACATTAATTAGATGCATTTGAACATCAATCGGTTCTCCCAAAACAGTTTTTTCTAAAAATAAAACAGTTTTTTTGAAGTAACTGGTTCTTGACACATAATATACCTTGCAATATTGAAGGAAGCTGATTTAATCCGAAACCAAAGAGAAGAAAAGTTTATTTATTAGGAATTAAATACTTCCATATTGAAAGATGTCATGCTGTGGATCACAGATTTGAAAGGAACATCGGACGATGAAGGAAATGATAAAAAAATATAGAGGTTCATTAATTAGCTCTATACTGATAATCCTCACAGAAATGTCACAGACAGGTGCCTTTTATCAGCTGAAATCTCACAATTTTGTGACATTTGAAAACGGCCACCCTTTCGGATGACCGTTTCTCGTCTGTGTATCTTATTCAGCAATGCGTAGCCGTTCCACAACTGTTTTCTGTGCCATTTTGTTATAGCAGACCAAAGGTACAAAGGCGGTAATGAGAACTAACGGTATTACACAGAGGAACACAGGAAGCAGGGTAAAATGCCATGTAAAATAACTTAATTCTGCCCCCATCATTCGAACCACTGTCAGACTCCCCACGATAGAGATGAGCAGGGAACATATAAGCCCCAATGCGGAATACCCAATCCCCTCAATCATTAGCATCTGTTTGACTTGTCGGCCGGTCATACCTACCGATTGCAGCATGGCCAATTCTTTGTATCTGGACAAAATAGAGGTCATCATGGAATTGATAAAATTCAGTATGCCAATCAACGCCAGAATCGCACAAAGAGCACCTCCCACAAGACGGTACATGTTAATCATCCCATCAAAAGTCTGCCGCAGTGTCACTTTTGACAGATAATCCAAAGCTGTGTCCGTATTTGTAGTGTAGTTTTTCAGCCAGTTTTCCGTGGCAAGCTGGTATTCATTATCTACATTGAAGATGGTTTTCATGGCCGGCTGGTCGGCGGATACCATATTTCCCAGCAGCTCATTTGTCGGGAAAATATAATCCAGTCCCATATCTACTTGTAAAGGTGTTTCTAACGCTTTCGGTATATCTACCACAGCCAATACATCATATATTTTGTTTGTTCCATCAAGCTGCTGCACACAGATCTTGTCTCCCGGTTGATACAAACAGAGAGAACCGTCACTCATCATCCGCAGCGGTGTTACATACACGCCGGTTCCAGCTCTCCATTTTTCCATGTTCAGCTCTCCATCCAAAACCCGCACATACTCTGCCGGAAAGTCGTCTAACCCGTACACATTGACACCATGTTCCTGTCGAACCCTATAATTTCCCAGCTCATTTGCTATATCACGGGAAGAAACTGCAAGTTCCTGCAACTTTGTAAGATCACGTTTGGAAAGCGGCTGTTTGGAAGTCCACAGGTACACATTGCCTATATCTTCAAGACCATTCAACCTTTCAGCCTCACGAATGAAATCCTGGCTCACATTCGCCGTGTTATACGGGGCATAGCTGTTGATTACCGTTGTATCGGACACTGTAAAATCCGTAAGACTAAAATCAGCCACAAACTTATCGAAATCAAAGGAAGTCACATAGGTATAGACACTGTTCAAAAGAACGATGCTGAGTGCAAAGGACAAGGTAACAATCGTTACTTTTTTCTTATTGCGGCCAAGATTGCTTTTTGCCATCATAACTGTGCTTATACGTTTACTGCGACGGTCTTTCTTTTTTTCTCCTGCCTGCTCGACATAGTGTAGCGCCTCTATCGGGGAAACCTTGGCTGCCATCGCAGCAGGTTTTTGGCAGCTAATCAAAACAGTAATCATAGAAAAAACAATCGCCACCAAAAAAATCGACGGATTTACCGTAGTAACGACCCTTATATCATCCGTCAGCATATTTACAATCGCAGGCAGCAGCAATCGACCAATTGGCCATCCCAACAATAGACCAATAGGTATACCCATAAGAGATAGCTTAATTGCTTTTCTATAAACGATTTTTCTTATTTGTCTTGCAGTGGTTCCCAGTGTTTTCAACATTCCATAAAACCGAATATCCTGTGCGATAGAAATATAAAACACATTGTAGATTAGAAGATACCCTGCGATAAAGATAACCGCAATACCAGCTACAAGGGGCAGCATGGAAGAAAAACTGACCGTTGCCGTTTGGTAAGCGTCGTTAATACTTACCCGTTCATCTAAACCGTATTTGGAAGTCACATCTAATGCCTGCTTTTCAATGTTCCATGCCGTAGGCATCATCATAACAGCATCAATATAACCGGTTCCCACAGGTGGGGTTGTTCCGTCCGTTTCCCCGTGGATGACAGGAGCTACCTGTTCCGTATATTCTTTGGATAATAGAATTGTTTGACGATACGCCACAGCATCCCCATCCCAAATGCCGCAAAGCGTAAAGGTATCGCTAAATGTATCCGTATCAGTTATAAAGGTCAGTTCCATCTGTGTACCAACCTCATCAGGTAATCCCATCGCTGCCAGAACAATACGGCTGGTGGCAATCTCATTTTTCTGTTCCGGCAGATATCCGGTGTCGGGGGTGTTAAAAGTTAGTTCTGCATAGGTTTCATCACTATATCGCAGTTCCGTGGGTGTCTTGTTGAACTTATCACCCACGGCATTTCCTATGATAATCGAGTATCCGCTGTCCTTCACCCCTGTATCCGATGACAGCCGTTCATATTCTTCCCAAGATAAACGCTTGATACCTGCATGGGCAGAAGTGCCGGTTGTCCTCATATTACTTTCCTGCATAGCAGTCTGCAAGCTAATGGCAATTGTAAACAGGCTGGTAAAAAGCAGTGTGGCAAGCAAAATCGCCAATACAGCAATGGTGTTTCTCCGGGCTTTCAAAGAACGCTTTGCCAGAAGTTTCAGGACAGGTCTGTTGTTATTCCCAAATAAAATATCTGTCATATTTTCGCCCTCCTTTACTTGGAAATTCTGCCGTCCTCAATACGGATAATACAGCCGGCAAGCTGGGCAATCTCATTGTTATGAGTAATCATCACAATGGTCTGATGGAATTTCTGGCTGGTAACTTTCAAAAGTCCTAATACATCACTACTTGTCCTGCTGTCAAGGTTTCCGGTCGGTTCATCGGCCAAGACAATGGCTGGTTTGGAAACAAGGGCACGCGCAATTGCCACACGCTGTTGCTGACCGCCGGAGAGGTTGTTGGGCATATTGTTTAGCTTATCCTCCAGTCCCAGCATCTGCACTACTTCTTTCATAAACTTCTTATCTACCTTGTTTCCGTCCAGTTCCACAGGCAGCACGATGTTTTCGTAGACATTCAGCACCGGCACCAGATTGTAGTTCTGGAAGATAAAGCCGATGTTACGTCTGCGGAAGATGGTAAGCTGTTCATCCTTGAATTCAGAGAGTTCTTTTCCTTTTACTTGAATGCTACCGGAAGTCGGTGTATCCAAACCGCCCATCATATTCAGCAAGGTGGACTTACCCTATCCTGTCAAGTAATATCCAAAAAAAATTGTCGATTTTTGCAATTAAAAGAAACCATTCTTATCGCTTCTTCTGTACTGGGAAAGGATTTTTCCTCTCCAACTCCTGTCCCTGCATTTCCATCTTTTTTATGAAGATGTGCTGCTGACTGTCAGTTTCATATTGAATTGCCACACCAAGACCCTTCTTCATAAATGCGGCAACTCCCATATCTACAAAAACCTCCTGCCCTTCTTTCTTCTGAAAACTGATTTTAGGAAAAACCCCTGATAATTTTTCCATAATATACAGTTCCATTTTTTCCAAGCTCTCAAATGGCATAGCCTGTATCCTTTGTAATATCTCCTGCAAACGTTCCTCTCTCATAACACATTTGCAATGATCTACACCAAACACCATAGCAAGGCTGTGTCCACAATCCCAGGATACATGAATCTGTCCGGCATCATCTACAAACTGTACAGTTCCTAAATCACCGGGGCTCAGTTTTACATACGGATCAGCCTCCATATCTTCCAATTCTACCCGACACCCTGGTGGATACATATTTCTCAACACAATTCTTTCCGCATTACTTATCACTGTTTTCTTCCTCTCTTCAATCTGGCTACCGTTCCAAAGATTTCTCTGGAACATTTCCCTCCAATAAATGCTCTCTTTCTTTATTCCATTCCAACACCTTTTCCATAGCAGCTTCCAACTGATCTTCTACCGGTTCTCTTGTATAAGTTCTATATTCCTGAAAATATTCTTCCAAAGTGTTCTGCTGTATCTCCAGTTCCTCTTTATCATAGCAATCCGGTTCTTCCAATTCCTTCAACTCCTGTAAGGTTTCCCAACATTCCAAAACACTGTCTATCTCCTGCATTTCAAGCAGATAAGATAAAAACGTTTTCTCAGGCATAATACTGAAATAGCACCGGTCAAACCATTGCTCAATATACATGCGTTCATCAGAACCATTGGTATGTGTACCGCAAATCAAATCTGCAACAAAGTTTTCAAACAGTTCGCCAATTGATAACCCAACTTTTCCAGACTTCATACAGAGTTCTTCTACTTCGTCTTGATATAACCTGATAGAAATGGTCCGCTGCAGGCTTTTTTCATAGGGTTCTATATCTTCCCCTGTCTCGCAGAAATGCAGATATGTATCCGTATAAATGTTTTCCATATCGCAAAATCTCCGGCTCATTGCCACATAATCTTTACTTTCCCGGTCCCATTCCAGCCGGTAATGATGTTCCCTTGCATGTTCCTCTAAATCTTTCCGTATGATATTTCTGGTTGCTTCCGGCAACTCCGCAATAAAAATGCTTGTATCTGGAACTGCTAATACTCTTTCTTTTACCACATTTGTCCTCCTTACTTGTAACTATTTCTTGCACGCGGCAAATTCCCCAGTACGTCCATATAGAGGATAATTCCCTGCGAGTCCAGATGTACGGTAATAAATTTCTGTATTTCCTGTAACAGATCATGATCAGAAAACCCAGCCTGGCAGCCAATAAAATTCCTGATTTTTTCTACAATATCCCGTTTACGGAACTCTTGTAACACCAGAATCGGAATCGTGTGCTGACCTCCCATAGCATTATATGCTAGCTTTTTTCATAGTCTTTCCGTAAAATATGTTTCAAGATACATGGCTCTTCTCCCCTTCCTTCTTTTCTAAATTTTCTTCTAAATAAAAGAAGAGGAAGGCACCGCAGCGTTTTCCTCTTCTTTTATTAGTCTTTTCTGACTGTATAATCGTATTATAAATTACTTAGCATTACCGGCTGAAAATTTTTAATATCTAACCTTTTTGCAAAATATTCCATATTATCTAAATCACTTTCTGAGAAATATGAAATATACCATTTACACGAATGTAATACTCTCTTTCTAATCTCAACAAAATAATCCATATCTACAGAAGATAACGAATGACCTAATATAAATATTTCATTTATATTTATAAGAGAGTCAAAAAAATTTTGATTCATTTGTATAATACCAAACGTATCTTTATATGTCTTTTGAAAATAGGCTTTAATGATTTCTTTTGTTTCAGTTATTCTAAAATCTTCATCATCATCTTGTATATATATTCCATGTTCTTCCGCTGCATTAAATGGAGAAACAGCTCCGTACTGAAAAGTAGAAATATCATGATGTCCCACTACAAGTTTCTTACTGCTCAGGGCTTTTCCATGAATGTATAAAATATTCTCAGCAGGTACTTTATATGCTCTTTCTAATGTATCCGTATAATTAAAATTTAGAATCTTACACGTATTATTTATTATACGCTTTGATACCAAAGGTAAAACGTTTGTATCTATTTGCTCAATCCATTTCTTAAAATAATATGGAATATAAGATGCAAATGCCAAATCCTGCTCAACCATAAATTGAAAGTCATGATTAGCACTGTCTTTCCAATTTTCGTCACCATAATCAAGATAATATGAAGCATTTTCTTCTTGCACTTGATATTTATCTAATTCGCCTAAAGCCATTTCAAATTGAAACCACAATTCTTCTTCTGGTATATATTTACATATAGCTTCATAAAATTCACGAGCATATATTCTCAAATACTCCTTAAAATCATAATACGAAGTGGGCAAATTGTGTGCCCGATCAAAACCATTTCCTATAATAACCAATCTGTCCAATTTCTTTTCTCTCCTAGTAAATATGTTCCAAAAATGTTTGCACTGCTACACAAGCAGCTGTTAGACTTCCGATAAAAGCTGTTAAAGATACTATTAACGAAGAAGCCATTTCTAGCAGATGTACAATTCTGGAAACATTTTGATTTGTACTATTAGGAAACAGTAATCTCCTTACCTTCTGTATTAAAAAATAAAATGTTTTAATGAACGAGATAAGTATATAACACAAATAGGAACACACGATTATGCCCCCTATGCAAAATCCTATATCTCCCAAGTGAGATCCTTTTTTCCAATTAACAAGAATATAATGTATCTCCCAAGAAAATATAATTAAAACAGAAAATGCAGTAATGGCATGGATGCTTACTGTAACTATCTTTTTCTCTTTAGTTTCTCTCGATAAAGCAGGAAAACTAATAAACCAAAATGCAATACATGTTGCTCCTATTGATAAACGTGTTTCATTTGCTCCACCACTATATAAGGCTGGATATGCACCAATCGTTAACATTAAACATCCCATTAACAACAAACCCATATTAAGACTAAGTGCTATTTTCCTTTTATTTTCACGTATCAATGTACCCATTTTAAACATCTCCATTCGTATTCTATTTCTAAGTTAAATTATTAACCTATCATATTTTCTTTGGTTTTTATATTACTTTTAATGCTTATTTTTCTTTATATTTTATTGTACCACTTTTTCAATAATCTTCCTATATCTTATTTTCATAATGATGTCGAGAACCGCCAATACTCTTTCTTTTACCACATTTGTCCTCCCTGTTTGTAAACATTCCTTGCCGCCGGCTGGTTTCCCAATACGTCCATATAGAGGATAATTCCCTGCGGGTCCAGATGTACGGTCATAAATTTCTGTATTTCCTGTAACAGAGCATGATCGGAAAATCCAGCCTGACAACCAATAAAATCCCTGATTTTTTCTACAATGTCCGGTTTACGGAACTCCTGTAACACCAAAATCGGAATTGTGTACTGCCCTCCCATAGCATCATAGGGCAACGATTTCCGTAATTCTTCTAAGAGATGCCGGTAATAATCAACTACCACCTGGTCTGTTTTCCACGCTTTTTCCTCACAATCCCGGAGTAAAAAATCATACTCTTTTTTTGCCTGTTCCATTTCTTTCAGGATTTCTACTGCCTCCACAGAGCAATACCCTTTCTCTTCTATCAGCTCCATCAGTTCTTCCATAGAATATGTTTCAAGATACATGGCTCCTCCCCCATCTTCTTTGCCTAATTTTCTCCTAATACAAAGAAGAGGAAGACACCGCAGCGTTTTCCTCCTCTTTTATGAAATCTTCTTCTCTACTGGAATCCAAGACAATAAGCTCTCCCGGTTCTTTCTTATCCTATTGCTTCCAGAAATTCGTCCCTGTATTTCCATACAATTTCAATATGTTCCGGATCATAAAAATTTATGACTTCAATCAGCTCATGCAGAACTTCATAAGACAGCTCTTCCAATCCCTTATATTTTACAAAAAGTTGCAGTCCCTCTGATTTCTCCTTTTGTTTTTTCTCCTCCCCTTTTAAAATTCTTGCTTCTATCTCCTGTATCTTTTGCTGATAAACTGCTGTCTTCTCCATACAGGTTTGTTTTCGTGCCAGGTAATCTTTCAAAGAAATCTGTTCTTCTGCATATTGTTCATACAGTTCCATTTTCTCCTGTTTACGAAGCGCCAGCTTCTTTTCATATTGCTTTTTTCGATATCGGAGTTTCGGAATATTCAAAGTCTGATTGGCTTTCTTTAACTGCTTTATGGTATCCTCTGCAAGGGTTACCTGCTGTCTTATCATAATTAGCACCAGTTCTTCCAACTCTTTCTGCTTATATTTCTTTGGATAACAGGAAGCATTGGGGGCTGTCGTAACACTTTTACAATAAATCGGCTTTTCTTTGTATTCTGTCCGTATCCGCATTTTCCGACCACAATGTCCGCAACGGATCAAACCTGAAAAAATATTCTCAGAAGACGGTGTCCGCCCATAATATTTTCTGTCCTTCTGTACCATGTCCTGGATCTTCTGAAGCTCCTGCTCCGTTACAATCGCTTCGTGTCCTCCTTTTACGCAAATCCAATCCTCTCTTGAAATATATCGGTACTCTCTTTTTGACGGAACCCTGGTTTCTGTTTTCCCTCTTACCGTCAGTCCTGCATAAACCGGATTAAACAAAATCAGCTTTACTAAATTTCCGTCCCAGAATTTCACAGATTTCTTTGCTTCCGGCGCCCAGCCTTTCCTTTGAAGGTATACGGTAGGTGTTTCAACTTCTTTTTTATTCAGGTCCCTGGCAATGTCTGCATAGGTCTTTCCTTCCAACCTTTGGTCGAAAATCCCCCTTACAACGGAAGCTGCCTCCATATCCAGATGAAGTTTTGTATGAACACCGTCATGGAAGCAATATCCGTATGTTGGGATTGAACCATGATATTGTCCCATTTCAGCCTGTTTCCTCATAACTTTTTTGATATTGTTGGAACAAATCTGGGGATAAATCCCATTGATCAGGTTCTTAAATTTAATCTCCGTATCCTTTCTTTCGGAAGGTTTCTGGCTGCTGTCATAAAAATCATTGATTGAAATGAAACGCACCCCAAGGAACGGAAATATTTTTTCGATATAGTTTTGTGTTTCTATGGTATCCCTTCCCAGGCGGCTCAAATCTTTGACAATGATACAGATTCGTTTTCTCCTGGTAATCAGCCCCATCATGCGCTTAAATTCCGGGCGGTCAAAAGCTGACGTTAGATAACGATACTTTTGAAAACACTGGAAAATCAAGGTTTTTCGAGCGACGGACAAGCAGGGTATTGTACTAAAAACTGAATACGACGCAGAAGCGGCGTTTCTTACTCTCTACATGGGAGAACAGGAACGCCGCTTTTTTCATGCCCTTTGTTACGCAGTAGGGGCAGAAAAAGCCTTGCTACAAGCGGTTTTGCGGGTGTGTATCTGGCGCGGCAAGGGATTTATACCTTATTCCCCGAAACCGCGCTTCTACTGCGTAACAAATCCAAAGCAAAGGAGCTATGAACTATGGCAGTTTTCAGAGTGGAACGGAACAAGGGCTACACCGTAATGAGCAACCACCACCTACGCAACAAGGAGCTTTCCCTAAAGGCAAAGGGGCTGTTGTCGCAAATGCTGTCACTCCCCGAAGATTGGGACTACACCTTGAAAGGCTTATCCCTTATCAACCGGGAGAAGATAGACGCTATCCGCGAAGCCATTAAGGAGCTTGAACGCGCCGGGTATATCGTCCGTTCAAGGGAGCGCGACGAGAAAGGACGCTTGCGGGGCGCGGACTATGTGATATTCGAGCAGCCGCAGCCGCCTACGCCGGATTTACCAAC
Organism: Ruminococcus sp. D54t1_190329_F1; assembly: GCF_015551645.1. NCBI lineage: Bacteria > Bacillati > Bacillota > Clostridia > Eubacteriales > Oscillospiraceae > Ruminococcus > Ruminococcus sp. D54t1_190329_F1. Next base: position 32,661 of record NZ_JADNDC010000022.1, on the reverse strand, counting down.
ATTGGAAAATCCAACATTGGATAATCCAACACAGGAAAAACCAACATTGGAAAAACCTACGTTGGAAAATCCAACGCAATTAAATAAAGATATACAAAGAACTGACTTACCAAAAAAAGAAAAAATAATTACTGATGAACAAAGTACCCATTCCATTCCTATCCTTTCCCCTAACCCCTCTCCTTGCAGAGAAGCGGCTACGCCGCCGGAACGGAAAGGAACGGAAGCGACAGCACAGAGCGCAGTTGATATATACCGGGAAATCATCAAGGACAATATCGACTACGACATTCTCAAACAGGACATGAAGTTTGACAGTGACAGGCTTGACGAGATTGTAGACCTCATGCTTGAAACCGTATGCACCGCCAGAAAGCGGGTACGGATTGCGGGGGACGACTACCCGGCAGAGCTTGTGAAATCTAAGTTTATGAAACTGGACGGCGAGCATATCCGCTTTGTGCTTGACTGTATGCGGGAGAACACAACGAAAATCCGCAACATCAAGCAATATCTGAAAGCAGCCCTTTTCAACGCCCCGTCCACTATCGGCAATTATTACACTTCCCTTGTCGCCCATGACATGGCAAGCGGCGCACTGTCACCGAAAAAGCCGCAGTACGGCGACCCGGACTATTATTCATGCAACGAGGGCGAAAGCCTGTAACCACCCACAACCACAAAAGGAGGATTTTATTATGGCACAGAAAATGACAGGAGCATTGGTATTTGACGAGCGCACCGACCGTTACGACATCCGCTTTGACTTAAACAGCTACTACGGGGGCTTGCATTGCGGCGAGTGCTTTGACGTATTCGTGCGGGGCAAGTGGAAGCCGACCCGGATTGAGTACGGCGACAACTGGTATCTTGTGGGTATCAGAGCCGAGGACTTGAACGGGCTGCGGGTGCGTATCTGACCGCCGCCCCATAAAGAAACGCGAAAGGAGGACGCGACAAATTGCAGGACGAAGTAAACGAAAAGACCATAGCCCTTTACATCAAGACCGGGAAGCTGACCGCGCAGACGCTCCAAAAGGCAATGAAAGCCATACTGTCAAAGGGCAAAAAGCAGCTTGCAAAACCGCCACAGGGCAAGCAGAGCTTAAAGCAGCTTATGAAGCAGAACGCGGGCGTTTCCAACATTGAGATTACCGAGGGCAATATCAAAGCCTTTGAGAGTACGGCGAAAAAGTACGGTATCGACTTTGCGCTGAAAAAGGACGCGACGGAAAGCCCGCCCCGCTATCTGGTTTTCTTCAAGGGGCGGGACGCGGACGTGCTGACCGCCGCCTTTAAGGAATTTTCCGCAAAAAAGCTGACACAGGAGAAAAAGCCCTCAATCCGAAAGCTGCTCTCTACCCTCAAAGAAGCTGCACAGGGCAAGAACGCGGAACGGGCAAAGGTCAAGAACAAAGACAGGGAGGTATCGCTATGAAGCCGGAAATCAAGAAGCTGCTTATCTTAAATCTCCCGTATCTGCTCTTTGTCTGGCTCTTTGATAAAGTGGGCGCGGCTGTCCGGCTCTCCCCCGGCGCGGACGCGAGCGCAAAGCTGCTACATCTTGGGGACGGTTTTACCGCCGCCTTTTCCAGTATCGCGCCGAGCTTCCACCCAGCAGACTTAGCTTTAGGCATTGCGGGGGCGGTCATTGTCCGGCTGATTATCTACACCAAAGGCAAGAACGCGAAGAAATACCGCCGCGGGACAGAATACGGTTCGGCGCGTTGGGGCGGGGCTGACGACATAAAGCCGTACACCGACCCGGTATTTGAGAACAATATCCCCCTAACGCAGACGGAACGGCTTACCATGAACAGCCGCCCGAAGCAGCCGAAATACGCAAGAAACAAAAATATCCTTGTAATCGGCGGTTCCGGCAGCGGCAAGACCCGGTTCTTTGTGAAACCGTCGCTCATGCAATGTACGTCAAAGGATTTTCCAACGTCGTATATCGTCACTGACCCGAAAGGAACACTGATTTTGGAAACCGGGAAAATGTTACAGCGGTACAAATACCGTATCAAAGTGCTAAATACGATTAACTTCAAAAAATCCATGAAATACAATCCCTTTGCCTATCTGCGGAGCGAAAAGGACATTTTGAAGTTAGTCAATACCATTATCGCCAACACCAAAGGCGACGGGGAAAAATCCGGCGAGGATTTCTGGGTGAAAGCGGAAAAGCTCTACTACACCGCGCTAATCGGCTATATCTGGTATGAAGCCCCGGAGGACGAGAAGAACTTCACGACGCTGCTTGAAATGATAAATGCGTCGGAAGCCCGCGAGGACGACGAGGACTTCCAGAACCCGGTTGACCTCATGTTTGAACGTCTGGAAGAAAAAGACCCGGAGCATTTTGCAGTCAAGCAGTACAAAAAATACAAACTTGCGGCGGGCAAGACCGCAAAAAGCATACTTATCTCATGCGGCGCGAGGTTAGCCCCATTCGACATTAAGGAGCTGCGGGAGCTTATGGAAACCGACGAAATGGAGCTTGACACCATAGGCGACAGAAAGACAGCCCTTTTCGTGATTATCAGCGACACCGACGACACCTTTAACTTTGTCGTGAGTATTCTCTACACACAGTTATTCAACCTTTTATGCGACAAAGCAGATGATGAATATGGCGGGCGGCTTCCCGTCCATGTTAGGTGCTTACTTGATGAATTTGCGAATATCGGGCAGATACCAAAGTTTGAAAAGCTCATTGCAACGATACGGAGCCGGGAAATCTCCGCGTCAATCATCTTGCAGAGCCAGTCACAGCTAAAGGCAATCTACAAGGACAACGCCGATACCATAGTCGGCAACTGCGACACCACGCTTTTCTTGGGCGGCAAGGAGAAAACCACCCTCAAAGAAATATCGGAGATTTTAGGCAAGGAAACGATAGACAGCTTCAACACTTCCGAAACCAGAGGGCGGGAGCTTTCGCATGGGCTGAACTATCAGAAATTGGGAAAGCAGCTTATGACGGAAGATGAAATCGCAGTCATGGACGGAGGGAAATGTATCTTGCAGCTACGCGGGGTGCGCCCGTTCTTTTCGGACAAATTCGACATAACGAAACACCCGAAATACAAGTACCTATCCGACGCAGACCCGAAGAACGCCTTTGACATGGAAAAGCACCTTAAACGCCGCCCCGCCATTGTCAAGCCCGACGAGGTTTTTGACTATTACGAGATTGACGCAGCAGACTTACAGGAGGACGCAGACCATGAGGAAACGTAGCGCAGAGGAAAAACAAAAGCAGCTTGAACGGTTTTTAATGAATGTTGCGGAAGCCGCCGACGCTGCATTATGGGAGTATTGGCGGGAAAAGGAAGCGGAACACCGCCGTTTTGCAACGGAGTATGTCACGCGCCGGGGGCTTATCCCGCAACAGTGACAGCATGGCAGACCGCCGGGGGACAGGGGAAGCTACACTTCCCCTACGCTGCCTTGCGGCAGCTACCCCTTTGTGAACTTGCGGGAAGCGAACACCTTGCTACGCAAGCTATTCACTTCCCGCAAGTCTGAAAAAAACGTCCGGCAGCACAGCGGGACACAGAAAGGAGCGATTGAAGCAATCACATCTATCCATACCGGCTACATGATACGCGCCCCCACTTTCCGGCGCAGTACACAGCGGCAGGAGCCGCACCCCTTACAACTGAATACCGCCGCGCCGCAGGACTTACGCAGCGCGGGGACAGCCGCCTTTACCAGAGGGCGGTTTTTTTATGCGGCGGCGACCATACGCTGACCGCCTTTTGTCCGCTTGCCGGACAGCCGCAGACGCGGCAGAAAGGATATATTTATGGCATTTTTCAATAGCGCAGTAGACGTTTTGCAGACCCTTGTTGTAGCACTTGGAGCCGGGCTTGGTATCTGGGGCGTGATTAACCTCATGGAAGGCTACGGCAACGACAATCCGGGCGCGAAAAGCCAGGGCATGAAGCAGCTTATGGCGGGCGGCGGCGTTGCCCTTATCGGCATGACCCTTGTACCGCTGCTTTCCGGCTTGTTCGGTTAAGAAGCGCGGGTAAAGGCTTATGCAGAGCATACTTGACGCGATTAACGAATGGATAAAGGAAATCCTCATAGGAGCCATAAACGGTAATCTGTCAACTATGTTCGGGGACGTAAACGAGAAAGTCGGCACTATCGCCGCAGAGGTAGGGCAGACCCCGCAAGGGTGGAACGCAAATATATTCTCCATGATACAGACGCTTAGTGAGAATGTAATCGTACCCATTGCGGGGCTTGTCATTACCTACGTCCTATGCTATGAGCTTATCAGCATGGTAACGGAAAAGAACAATATGCACGACGTTGACACTTCCATGTTCTTCAAGTGGGTGTTCAAGGCGTTTGTGGCAGTCTACCTTGTGACGCACACCTTTGACATCACTATGGCGGTGTTCGATATGGCGCAGCACGTTGTTTCCGGCGCGGCGGGGGTAATCGGCGGCAGCACAGAGATTGATGTTGCCGCCGCCCTTGCTTCCATGCAAAGCGGGCTTGACGCTATGGAAATCCCCGAACTGCTCTTACTTGTCATGGAAACAAGCCTTGTGAGCTTGTGCATGAAAATCATGTCCGTACTGATAACCGTTATCCTCTACGGCAGAATGATAGAAATTTACCTTTACTGTTCGGTATCGCCTATCCCGTTCGCAACAATGACTAATCGGGAATGGGGACAGATAGGGAACAACTACCTAAAATCCCTGTTCGCGCTTGGCTTTCAAGGCTTCCTCATAATGATATGCGTCGGCATTTACGCGGTTTTGGTGAACAACATGATAATAGCGGACAACCTGCACAGCGCGATTTTTTCCCTTGCAGCCTATACCGTTATCCTCTGTTTCTCCCTGTTCAAATCCGGCGCACTGGCGAAGTCGATTTTCTCCGCGCATTAGCGGCGTGTCAAGGGTAGGGTGGAGATTTTCAGAGCAAAGCGGCGAAAATACTACCCGACCTTGACGCGGGAAAACCCCATAGAATAGGGACGGGCAAAGGGCAGAAATTGACCTTTGCCTTGATTACCCCTATGGGAACTTACAGCAGCAAAAAACCCAGAGAAAGGAGGTTTCCACTTGGCGTATGTACCCGTACCCAAAGACTTATCCAAAGTCAAGACAAAAGTAGCTTTCAACCTTACCAAACGGCAGATTGTATGTTTTGCGGTAGCTCTCCTGTTAGGGCTTCCGCTTTTCTTTCTGCTCAAAGACAGCACAGGCACAAGCCTTGCGTCTATGGCTATGATTGCCGTCATGCTGCCCTGTTTCCTGTTCGCCATGTATGAAAAGCATGGACAGCCCCTTGAAGTGGTGGTGAAGAACATCATACGGACGAAATTCATAGCCCCCAAAGAACGACCATACAGGACAGACAACTTTTATTCCGTCTTAGAACGGCAGAGAAAACTTGAAAAGGAGGTATCAGCGATTGCAAAAGGAAACACGAAGAAACAGCGCGGCGGGAAGCGCAAAGCCTAACCCGCCCCGCAAGCTCACCCGCGCCGAGAAAAAGCAGATTGCGGAAATCATCAGACAGGCAAAGGGCGACGGGAAAGCCCACACCGCACAGCAGACAATCCCCTATATCCAGATGTACCCGGACGGTATCTGCAAGGTTACGGGACGGAAATACTCAAAGACCGTCGCCTTTGAAGATATTAACTATCAGCTTGCACAGGCAGACGACAAGACCGCCATTTTTGAGAACTGGTGCGACTTCCTCAACTACTTTGACGCTTCCGTTTCGGTGCAGCTCTCTTTCATCAATCAGGGGACGCAGCGGGGCGAAGCGGAAAAGGCGGTCAATATCCCGGCACAGGAGGACGCTTTCAACTCTATCCGCACAGAATACCGGAATATGCTGAAAAACCAGCTTGCAAAGGGAAACAACGGGCTTGTCAAAGCAAAATATATCACCTTTGCCATTGAAGCCGACAGTCTGGGCGCGGCGAAATCCCGCCTTGCCCGTATCGAAACGGACGTACTCAACAACTTTAAGCTCTTGGGCGTGTCTGCCCGCCCCATGACAGGCTATGAACGCCTTAAAATGCTGCATGGCATTTTCCACCCGGAGGGCGGGCAGTTTGCCTTTGATTTTTCATGGCTTGCCCCGTCCGGGCTTTCCACAAAGGACTTTATCGCCCCATCCTCTTTCCGTTTTGGCGAGGGGCGTTATTTCCGCATGGGGCGCAAAATCGGCGCGGTTTCATTCCTTGAAATCCTTGCGCCGGAATTAAACGACCGTATCTTATCGGATATTCTGGACTTGGAAACGGGCGTTATCGTCAATCTGCATATCCACAGTATCGACCAGACCGAAGCCATAAAGACAATCAAGCGGAAAATCACCGACCTTGACAAAATGAAAATCGAGGAACAGAAAAAAGCGGTACGCAGCGGCTACGACATGGATATAATCCCGTCCGACCTTGCCACGTTCGGCAGCGAAGCGAAGAACCTCTTACAGGACTTGCAGAGCCGGAATGAAAGAATGTTCCTCTTGACGTTCCTTGTGGTGAACATGGCGGACACGAAGCGGAAACTGGAAAATGACGTATTCGCGGCGGCGGGCATTGCACAGAAGAACAACTGCGCCTTGACCCGCCTTGACTACCAACAGGAAGCGGGGCTTATGTCCTCTGTACCGCTTGGGGAGAACCTTATCCCCATTCAAAGAGGGCTTACCACGTCAAGCACCGCTATCTTTATCCCCTTTATCACACAGGAGCTTTTCCAGACGGGCGCGGCTTTGTACTACGGCTTAAACGCCCTGTCTAACAACATGATACTCTGCGACCGCAAGCAGCTAAAGAACCCCAACGGCTTAATCTTGGGTACGCCGGGAAGCGGGAAATCCTTTGCCGCCAAACGGGAAATGACAAACGCTTTCCTCATTACCGACGACGACATAATTATCTGCGACCCGGAAGCAGAGTATTTTTCCCTTGTGCAGCGGCTTGACGGGCAAGTGATACGGTTATCGCCTACGGGCAAGGGCATTGACGGGAAGCCCCAGTATGTGAACCCTATGGATATTAACCTCAACTATTCCGAGGACGACAGCCCCCTTGCGCTGAAATCCGACTTTATCCTCTCCCTCTGCGAGCTTGTAATCGGCGGCAAGGAGGGCTTGCAGCCCGTCGATAAGACCGTCATTGACCGCGCCGTTAGGAACGTGTACCGCCCTTTCCTTGCAGACCCCGACCCGGAGAAAATGCCTATCTTGGGCGACCTCTACGACGAGCTTTTGAAGCAGCCGGAGCCGGAAGCGGCGCGTATCGCGGCGGCATTGGAGCTTTACGTTTCCGGCAGCTTGAACGTCTTTAACCACCGTACCAACGTGGAACTTTCTAACCGCCTTGTCTGCTTTGACATCAAGCAGCTTGGGAAGCAGCTCAAAAAGTTAGGTATGCTCATTGTGCAGGACCAGGTATGGAACCGCGTCACCGTCAACCGGGCAGAAAGGAAATCCACCCGGTATTTTATGGACGAATTTCATCTTCTCTTGAAAGAGGAACAGACCGCCGCCTATTCCGTTGAAATCTGGAAGCGTTTCAGAAAATGGGGCGGCATACCCACAGCCATTACGCAGAACGTCAAGGATTTGCTTGCTTCCCGCGAAGTGGAGAATATCTTTGAAAACTCTGATTTTGTCCTCATGCTCAATCAGGCGGCGGGCGACCGGGCTATCCTTGCAAAGCAGCTCAACATCTCCCCGCAGCAGATGAAGTATGTCACCCACACCGAAGCGGGCGAGGGGCTTATCTTCTACGGGAACGTGGTGCTGCCCTTTGTAGACCGCTTCCCGAAAGACACCGAGCTTTACCGGGTAATGACGACGAAGCCGGAGGAAGTGGGCGAAGCATGACAAAATTAAGGACAGACACCATTATCAACCGGGACGCGCTCTATGCCTTGCGGGAGCTTCCAGAGGAAAGCGTACACTGTTGCGTCACAAGCCCGCCCTACTATGCGCTTAGGGATTACGGGCTTGATATGCAGATTGGGCGGGAGGACACGCCGGAGCAGTACATTGACAGGCTGACCGAGGTTTTCCGCGAACTGCGCCGGGTACTGCGTTCTGACGGTACGCTCTGGCTGAATATCGCGGACACCTACTGCGGCACAGGAAATAAAGGCTACCATGCAGACCCGAAGAACCCGAAAGGGAGAAACGGACAGCAGATTGCAAGAAACAACCGCGTTTCCGGCTGCAAACAAAAGGACTTAATCGGTATTCCCTGGCTTTTAGCTTTTGCCCTACGCGCTGACGGGTGGTATTTAAGGAGCGACATTATCTGGCAGAAAGAAAACCCCATGCCGGAGAGCGTGAAAGACCGCCCTACCCGCTGCTATGAACATATCTTTCTGCTTACGAAGTCAAAGAAGTATTTTTATGACGCAGCCGCCATAGCCGAGCCGTTAGCCCCCACAACGGCGGCGCGGTACCGCACCGGGCGCAGCGCGGGACAGAAATATGCGGACGAAGTACCCGGACAGGGGAACGTACAGGGGCTTAACCGGGCGCGAAGCGGCAGCTACTACGACGAAGCCCTCATGCCGACCATGCGGAACAGGCGGGACGTGTGGCTTATCAATACCGTTCCCTACAAGGGCGGGCATTTCGCCGCGTTCCCGCCAAAACTTGCCGAAACCTGTATCAAGGCGGGCTGTCCGAAAGGCGGCGTTGTGCTTGACCCCTTTTTCGGCAGCGGCACGACGGGGGCAGCCGCAAAGCAGCTTGACAGGCATTATATAGGCATTGAGATAAACGCCGAGTATTGCGCCCTTGCAAGGGCGCGGATTGGAGGGACAGACACATAAAACAATATAAGGCGCGTGAAAAAGTCACGCAGAAAATGACCCGCGAGGGGGCTGTCGAGGTAAACGCCGCTACCGGGAAAAAGAAACGTATCAGCAAGCGGATAAGGGACGCGGACTTTGCAAAGACCGAAGCCCCACCGCAGCCGGAACAGGCAGCGCAGCCCCTACCGGGCGGCGCAACTTCCCCGCCCTTAACCGACACGCCGCCGCTTCCCCATGCGCCGGGGGCAGAACGGGAACAGGACACCGCAGCAGCCGAGCGCGTCTTGGAACGTATCGACGGGGCGCGTACCAGAAAGGCGAGCAAAAAGGCGGCGAGGAAAGCACAGGCAGAAGCCACAGCAAAAGAAAAATCTTCCCGCTTGCAGTTTACCGACGAGGAACGGGCAACGCCGGAGCTTGAAAGGTATATCCGAAAATCGGACAAAGCAGCCGACCGTCTGGACGCGGCAAAGGCGGCTATCCCCAAAGAAAAGAAACTTGTACGGGAGCGCACCTTTGATGAAGCCACCGGGAAAGGCAAGACCCGCCTACATTTTGAGGAACAGGAAAAGCCCATAGGAAAGAATAAGCCCCACAATAACCCGCTATCCCGCCCCGCACAGGAAGCGGGTATTTTCGTCCACAACAAGATACATTCCGTTGAAAAGGACAATTCCGGCGTTGAGGGGGCGCACAAATCCGAAGAACTGGCAGAGCGCGGCGCAAAGTACGGGGCGCGGAAAGTCAAGGAGGGCTACCACAGCCACAAGCTCAAACCCTACCGGGCGGCGGCAAAGGCAGAGAAAGCGGCGTTCAAGGCGAATGTGGATTTCCAGTACCATAAAGCCCTGCATGACAATCCGCAGATTGCGGGCAATCCCCTTTCCCGCTTCATGCAGAAGCAGCAAATCAAGCGGCAGTATGCAAAGTCGGCAAGGAAAGGCGGCGCAAAAACGGCGCAGAAAGCCGCAGAGAACACCCGCAAGGCGGCAAAAAAGACCGCCGAGGAAACAAAAAAGGCAATCGCTTTTGTAGGGCGGCACCCGGCGGGCGTATGTATCGCCGTTGCCGCGCTGCTCTTATTCATCATGGTATCGGCGGGGCTTTCCTCTTGCGGTTCCATGTTCTCCGGCTTGATGAACGGCATACTTGGGACTTCCTACACGTCGGAGGACAGCGACCTTGTGGCGACGGAGAACAATTACGCCGCAAAGGAAAACGAGCTTCAGCAGCAGATTGACAATATCGAAAGCACCCACCCCGGCTATGACGAATACCGCTATGACCTTGACAGTATCGGGCATAACCCCCATGAGTTAGCGTCCTACCTCACCGCCCTTTTGCAGACCTACACCCCGCAGAGCGCACAGGCAGAGCTAAATCGCGTCTTTGCCATGCAGTACACTTTGACGCTGACAGAAGAAACGGAAATCCGCTACCGCACAGAAACAAGCACAGACCCGGAAACAGGGGAAACGACCACCGAGGAAGTACCCTACGAGTACCATATCCTCAACGTGAAGCTGACGAACAAGCCCATTTCCGAGATTGCGGAGGAACTTCTAACGCCACAGCAGCTTGAAATGTACCGCGTCTATCTGGAAACAAGCGGAAACAAACCGCTGATTTTCGGCGGCGGCTCCCCCGATATGGGCGCGTCCGAGGATTTAAGCGGCGTACAGCTTGTAAACGGCACACGCCCCGGCAACACCGCCGTTGTAGACCTTGCGAAGCGGCAAGTCGGCAACGTGGGCGGGCGACCCTTTTGGAGCTGGTACGGATTTAACAGCCGCGTGGAATGGTGCGCCTGTTTCGTTTCATGGTGCTACAATCAAGCCGGAAAGAGCGAGCCGCGCTTTGCCGGGTGCCAGTCACAGGGCGTACCCTGGTTCCAGTCACGCGGGCAATGGGGCGCGAGGGGCTATGAGAATATCGCCCCCGGCGACGCTATCTTTTTCGACTGGGACGGGGACGGGAGCGCAGACCATGTGGGGCTTGTTATCGGAACGGACGGGGAGCGCGTCTATACCGTCGAGGGCAATTCCGGCGACGCCTGCAAGATAAAGAGCTACCCCGTCAATTACTCCTGTATCAAGGGCTACGGCTTAATGAATTGGAACTGACAACAAAAAAATGAAAATCTGAAAGGAGAAATTTATTGATGGCTATGAACAAAATTGAACGTATCGACAAAGAGATTGCAAAGACCCGCGAGAAAATCACCGAGTACCAGAACAGATTAAGGGGGCTTGAAGCGCAGAAAACCGAAGCGGAAAACCTGCAAATCGTACAGCTTGTGCGCTCCATGCGCCTTTCCCCGCATGAGCTTTCCGCTATGCTTTCCGGGGGCGGTATTCCGGGTATGGAAGCCGCGCCGGGCTACCCCGCAGAACCCGCAGACCATGACACCGAAGAAATGGAGGACACCGAGAATGAATAAGAAAATCCTTAGAACCTTGACCGCACTTTGCGCCGCCCTTGTACTTATGGGCGGCTTTTCCGTCACCGCTTTTGCACAGACCCCGGAGGGAGAGGACGACACCAACGACAGCGGCGTTGTCTACGAGGAACCCCAAAAGGAAGAACCCCTTACCCCGGACGGGAACGCGACCCTTGTAGACGATTTCGGCGGCAACAAGCAGCTTATCACCGTAACGACCAAAAACGGCAATTACTTTTATATCCTCATTGACCGGGACGACGAGGGCGAGGACACCGTACATTTCCTTAATCAAGTGGACGAAGCCGACCTCTTAGCACTTATGGAGGACGGAAGCACCGAAGCAGCCCCGCCCGCCGTTTGCAGTTGCACCGATAAATGCGAAGCCGGAAAGGTAAATGTGAGCTGCCCTGTCTGCAAGGACAACATGACCGCTTGCAGCGGCAAGGAAGCGGAGCCGGAAACCGAGAAACCAACAGAGCAGCCCAAAGAGAAAGGCAATACAGGCGGGCTTGTGCTTTTCCTTGTCGTGGCACTTCTTGGCGGCGGGGGCGCGTTCTATTATTTTAAGTTTATGAAGCCAAAGCAGAACGTCAAGGGCGACACCGACCTTGAAGATTTCGATTTTGACGATTACGACGAGGACGAGGGGGACGGGCTTTCTGATGAAGAACAGGAGGACGAGGAAGCATGACGCTTTTCACCGAAAACCCTTTAGAAAAAATGATGGTACAAAGACCCACCGGGCGGCGTGACAGTGCGCCGCCCGTTCCAAAATCCCCGGCGTGTATGCGTTGCCCTTATAAGGCGCAATCCCCCTGTATCGGCTATTGTCTGAAACAGGCACAGGAGAAGAAGCACACCGCGCCGGAACGCTGAAAGGAGGATTTTTTCATGGCATTTAGACTTGTGATTGCAGAAAAGCCGAGCATGGCGCAGACTATCGCCGCCGCGCTTGGCATTAAGGGGAAACAGGACGGGTATATCGAGGGCGGCGGCTACCTCATTTCATGGTGCGTCGGGCATTTGGTACAGCTTGCGGAAGCTGCCGCCTACGGGGAGCAATATAAAAAATGGAGTTTTGACAGCTTACCCATTCTGCCGGAGGAATGGCAGTACGCCGTTGACCCGGACAAGGGGAAGCAATTCAAAACCATTAAAGAGCTTATGCACCGCGCCGACGTTTCCGAAGTGGTAAATGCGTGTGACGCGGGGCGCGAGGGTGAATTGATTTTCCGCTTTGTCTACGAAGTGGCGGGCTGCAAGAAGCCCATGCGCCGCTTGTGGATTTCTTCAATGGAGGACGGGGCGATTAAGGCGGGCTTTGCTTCCCTCAAAGACGGGCGGGACTATGGCGCGCTCTTTGCGTCCGCCCTCTGCCGCGCAAAGGCTGACTGGCTTATCGGCATTAACGCCACCCGGCTTTTCTCCTGCCTGTATGGAAAGACCTTGAACGTGGGGCGCGTCCAGACCCCGACCTTAAAAATGCTCACCGACCGGGACGCGGCTATCTCCCATTTCCAGAAAGAAAAATATTATCATGTTCGCCTTGATTTATCCGGCGCGGACGCGGCAAGCGAAAGGATTTCGGACAAGGCAGAAGCCGACGCGCTGAAAGGGGCTTGCGAAGCGGGAAAGGCGGTATGCGTTTCCCTTACCAGAGAGAAGAAAACCGCAGCCCCGCCAAAGCTCTTTGACCTTACCTCTTTGCAGCGGGAAACGAACCGCATTTTCGGTTACACCGCAAAGCAGACCCTTGACCTTGCACAATCCCTTTATGAAAAGCGGCTCCTTACTTATCCGAGGACGGACAGCAGCTTTCTTACTGACGACATGGGCGGCACCGCAGCGGACATTATCGCGCTGCTTTGCGAAAAGCTCCCCTTTATGGCGGGCGCGGACTTCACGCCGGAGATTGCAAAGGTATTAGACAGCAAGAAAGTATCAGACCACCACGCAATCATTCCCACTATGGAGCTTGCAAAGGCTGACCCGGACGCGCTGCCGGAAAGCGAGAAGAATATCCTTACCCTTGCGGGGGCGCGTCTGCTTTTTGCCACCGCCGAGCCGCATATTTATGAAGCGGTTACGGCGGTTTTCTCATGCGCCGGGACAGACTTCACCGCAAGGGGAAAGACCGTACTTGCGGAGGGTTGGAAAGAGCTTGAACGCAGATACCGGGCGACGCTGAAAGATAAGCCCGAAGCAGAGGACGGGGAAAATGAGGGCGTGACGCTGCCGGAGCTTTCCGAGGGACAGAACTTTCCTAACCCCGCCGCAAAAGTAACGGAGCATACCACAACGCCGCCGAAGCCCCACAGCGAAGCGTCGCTTCTCTCTGCTATGGAGCGAGCCGGGAACGGGGACACCGACCCGGACGCGGAACGCCGGGGGCTTGGCACTCCCGCCACCCGCGCCGCCGTCATTGAAAAACTGGTAAAGGGCGGCTTTGCAGAGCGCAAGGGGAAGCAGCTTATCCCCACGCAGAACGGAGCCGCCCTTATATCAGTCTTGCCGGATATGCTCACTTCCCCGCAGCTTACCGCAGAATGGGAAAACAATCTGACGCAGATAGCAAAGGGAGCCGCAGACCCCGGCGAATTTCTGTCCGGCATTGAAGCTATGGCGCGGGAGCTTGTGCAGACACACGCCGCAGCACTGGACGGGAAAAAGGATTTGTTCCGGGAGGAAAAGCCCTCTGTCGGCAAATGCCCCCGTTGCGGTTCCCCCGTCCATGAGGGGAAGAAAAACTATTATTGCAGCAACAAAGAATGTGCCTTTGTCATGTGGAAGAATGACCGCTTTTTCGAGGAACGCAAGACCGCTTTTTCCGCGAAGATTGCCGCCGCGCTCCTTAAATCCGGCAAAGTGAATGTGAAGAAGCTCTATTCCCCGAAAACAGGCAAGACCTATGACGGAACTATCGTTCTGGCTGACACTGGCGGGAAATACGTCAACTACCGTATCGAAGTACAGAAGAACTAAAAACTTGAATAGCAAGCATAGGAAGCGGGTACCCACTTCCGTAAATCCCCGTTGCGACGCTGACGCGCCGGACGGGGATTTTGCTTGTTGGGAAGTTTCCCAAACCCTCTTTTGCGGAGGGCTTCACCCTCTAAAAATTTTTGAGAAATCTTTGGCAGAAATGCGGGCGTACCCGTAGTAGACCATGCAGCCCAAAAATGCAGCTTGTGACGCTGCCCCAAAGAAAGGAGGTTTTTCACTATGGCAAGTTTACGGGACACCGTAAAGGACTATCAAGACGAGCTTAGGGACGGTATCGCATGGGTGGCGTTCTGGAAACAGGGGCGTTCATGGAACGCGGAATATTTTCATCTTGATATGGACGACACCCTCTACCCGGAGGACAGGAGCCGGTTAGAGGAAATCAAAAGCACCGACCCCGCCGCCGTTATCCTAAACGGCTATTACTGCGGGCATTTAGGCGAGGACATGAGCCTTGACGAGCTGACCGCCGGAGTGCGCTACCACTACGAAAACAGCATGAACGACATTGACGGTTTTATCGGGGCGCATGACGACAGGCTTCCCCCGGAGGTTATCGAGGAAGCGAGGGCAGCCGCCCATGAAGCGGGGCTTCCCTTTTCCGAAAAGCCCTACCGGGACGGAGAGGATTTTAACCCCTATGTATTTGACGGGAGCATGAGCATTGAGGATTTTGAGCTTATGCACCGCATGATTGAAAAAGAAAGGAGCGAACAAATGGCAGAACCGATTTTAAGCGGCTATCTTTCCAATCTTGGGAAGTACACCGAGGGCAGACCCGCGGGCGAATGGGTGACGTTCCCCACGACTGCCGAACATCTGAAAGAAGTCTTTGACCGTATCGGGATTGACTTCAAGCATTACGAGGAATGGCATTTCACAGAATTTCAATCCCCTATCCCCGGCTTGGCGGAACATTTAAGCGAGTATTCCCACCCCGACGAGCTGAACTATTTAGGGAAGCTCTTGGAAATGCAGTTTGACGACGACCGGGAGAAATTCATTGCAGCCATTGAATACGGCGACCATGCCGACAGCTTACAGGACATCATCAACCTTGCACAAAACCTTGACTGCTACTGGATTTATCCGTCCGTCCACAATGAAGAAGAATACGGGCGTTATCTGGTTGATGAACTGGAAGAACCCGAACTGCCCGAAGAAGCGAAAAAGTATTTCATGTATGAGGAATACGGGCGCGACGCTTCCATTAACGACGACGGTATGTTTACCGAAAAGGGCTATATCTACAACAACCGCAACACCTTTACAGAATGGTACGACGGGCGCGACGTTCCACAGGAATACCGGGTAACGCCGCAGCCCCCGCAGCGGTCACGCCCCGACCCGGAAAAAGCAGATTTTGACGCAGCCGCGCCGGGGCAGAGAACCGCGCAGACCGCAGAGCAGCCACAGGAGCCGCGCCCGGTTATCCCTATCGTGCTGACGAGCGAGAAGCCCGCCGAGAAATTAAAAGAGATTACCGACCGTCTGGAACAGGGTATTGCGGAACTCTTTGACAGCGAGCGTTACAAGGAATATCTGAAAGTCATGTCAAAATTCCATAATTACAGCTTCCGAAACACCGTCCTTATCGCCATGCAGAAGCCGGACGCTTCCCTTGTGGCGGGCTTTTCCGCTTGGAAGAATAACTTTGAGCGAAACGTGATGAAAGGGCAAAAGGGAATTAAAATCATTGCCCCGTCGCCCTATAAAATCAAACAGGAAATGCAGAAAATCGACCCGCACACACAGAAGCCCATAATCGGCAAGGATGGAAAGCCCGTCACCGAGGAAAAGGAAGTCACCATACCCGCCTACAAGGTGGTATCCGTCTTTGACGTTTCCCAGACCGAGGGAAAGGAGCTGCCGGATATTGCCGTTGACGAGCTGACGGGCGACGTTGACCGCTACAAGGATTTTTTCGCAGCCCTTGAAAAGACTTCCCCCGTTCCTATCGCCTTTGAGAATATCGAGGGCGGCTCTCATGGCTACTACCACTTGGAGGACAAGCGCATTGCTATCAACGAGGGCATGAGCGAATTACAGACCTTAAAGACCGCCATTCACGAAATCGCCCATGCGAAGCTGCACGACATTGACCTCAACGCGCCAAAGGACGAGCAGCAGCCCCACGTTGACCGCCGCACCCGCGAAGTCGAAGCGGAAAGCGTCGCCTATACTGTCTGCCAACATTACGGGCTTGACACGTCGGACTACTCTTTCGGCTATGTCGCCGGGTGGAGCAGCGGGCGGGAGCTGTCCGAGCTGAAAAGCTCCCTTGAAACGATACGCAGCGCAGCCGCCGAGATTATCAATTCCATAGACGAAAATCTTGCGGAGCTGCAAAAGGCACAGGACAAGGAGCAGACCGCCGGACAGGAGCAGCCCACCAGAGAGGAAAAGGCAGCCCCGAAAGAACAGCCGCAGCCGGAAGCCCCGGCAAAGGCAGATACAGCCGGGAAAGAGAAGCCGGAAGCAGCCGCACCGGGAAAATCCGGCGCACAGGAAAAGGCGGGCGCAGCCCCGAAAGAAGCCTTTACCCCGGAAACGATTTACAAGATGCGCCGGAACCCTTACGGCGACAGCCCGGAAAACAGCCACCTCTTGCAAGCCTATGTGACACAGGAGAACGGGCGGGCGAAAATGGGCGACGTGCTTTATACGGGAACGCCGGAGAAATGCCGCGAGCTTATGGGGCAGCTCAAAAGCGGCGGGCTGACCGAGGGCGACGTAAAGCAGCTTTACGCAAAGGCACAGGAAACGGCGCAGACCGCCGGACAGGACAAAGACACCTTTTCCATTTACCAGATAAAAGGCGGGGACGAAACAAGGGATTTCCGCTTTGAGCCATACGACCGCCTGCAGGCGGCGGGAAATGTGGTTGACAGGGCGAACTATGAGCTTGTCTATTCCGCGCCCCTTGCGCCGGAAACTTCCCTTGAAGATATTTACACCCGTTTCAATATCGACCACCCCAAAGATTTTAAGGGACACAGCCTTTCCGTTTCGGACGTGGTAGTGCTTCATCAGGACGGACAGGACGCGGCGCATTTCGTTGACAGTGTAGGTTTCCGGGAAGTGCCGGAGTTTTTACAGGAGCAGAAGCAGCTTACCCCGGACGACTTGGAAAAGGGCGAAACTGTCAAAACACCGAGAGGGACTTTCCATGTAACCGCTATGAGCCGGGAGCAGATAGAAGCCGCCGGATATGGCTTTCACCACCAGTCGGACGACGGAAAGTATCTGATTATGGGGAATGGGACGCGGGCGTTTGCCGTTGCCGCAGAACAGGCGCAGCGGGACAATCCCTTGAAAACCGCCGAGCAGACCATAGAGCAGAACGGAAACATGATTGACGGTATCATCAACAACACCCCCACCGTTGACGAACTGGAAGCAAAGGTAAAGGCGGGCGAGCAGATTTCCCTTGTTGACCTGGCTAACGCTGTCAAAGCCGACAAGGAGCGCGGCAAGGGAGCGAAGCCGGAAAAAAAGCCCTCTATCCGGGCGCAGCTTAGAGCCGACAAGGAAAAGGCGCAGAAGAAAAACGCAAAGCAGAAGTCACAGGACTTGGAAAGGAGCTGACCCATGCCGGAACAGAGTAAATTTGAAAACGTGGATTTGTTCGCTTCCCTTGAAGCGATTATGAAGCAGAACACAGGCTTTTACCAGAGCGACTTAGACATTGACAAAGAGATTATCGCAAAGGCGGCGGCAAGCCCCAACAGGGAGGACAAGACCCTTTTGTGGTTCTGCCGCCCGTCCGGGACGCACTGTTTCCGGGAGCGCGACGTTTTCCTCAAAGACACCGCGCCCCACAACACATGGCGTTTCTACATGGAGCAGACAAGCGACCGCGTCCTTGCCTATGCAATCGAGCTGACGGGAAAGGAGCGCGGGAAAATTAAGGGCAATCTGTACGAACTGGACTACGCTAAACATTATGAGCGCGTCAAGGAAAAGGAACTGCCCGCCGATACGGTGAAGCTGATTTATGAGCGAGGGGAAAGGGAGATACCCGCCGGACGGTTCTTCAACGGCAACCCAGACCCGCAGCTTGGGAAGTTTGAACGCTTTGAAGCCCTACCCGACGACCCGGACGCGCTGCAATCACTCTTACAGGAAGAACGGCGCAGCCGGGAGCAGCTTCCACCGGGGGACTTCAAGGCGCATATCACAGCCTTGCGGGACGGGCTGATTGAAACGGAAGCGCGGCGCATTGTGCGGGAAATGAAGCGGCACTATGAGCCGAATAGCCCGAACAAGACCCATTTCATGGCAGAGCTTTCCCCGGCGTTCATGCGGCTTGCAGCCACAAAGGACACTGACCGCCTTTTCTCCATGCTGCCCTATAAGACTCTTTCCTTTTCCAAAATCGAGGGCAGACATGGGACGTATGCGCTGATTGACAAGGGGGAGAACCGGGACAGGGAGATAAGGAAGCCCCGCCCCTCTATCCGGGCGCAGCTTAAAGCAGACAAGGCAAAGACCGCCCCGAAAAAGGCGGCGGCAAAAACAAAAAATCACGATATGGAGGTATGAGCATGATTAGACTGACTGTTGAAGAAACAAACCTTTTGAGCATTTACAACGAGGGCGGCAAGCGGGCTTTGATTGAGAATGTCAACGCCGCGCTGCCCTACATGGACGCGGATATGCGGGAGCTTGCAAAGCGCACCCTTTCCAAAGTGGACGCTTTGACCGAAGCGGAATTTGCAGAGCTTCCCATTTACGCCGCTGATGAAGTATGAACGGGGTTAAGCGGCTGACGCCGCCCCAGAGCCGGAAAGTCAACGCCCTTGTGCGCCGGACGTGCTGCAACTATGATAACGGGAACTGTATCTTACTGGACGACGGAGACGAATGCGTATGTCCGCAGCTCATTTCCTATTCGCTTCTCTGCAAGTGGTTCCGGGTTGCGGTGCTTCCCGCCGACAGGCTGCTCTATGCGGAGCTTTACCAGACAGGGGATAAGAAGAAATGTACCGAGTGCGGCGCGTTCTTTGCGTCAACCTCTAACAGTGTCAAATACTGCCCCGTCTGCCGGAAGCGTATCACCCGCAGACAAGCCGCCGAGCGCATGAGGAAAAGACGCACCCCTGTTACGCAGTAGGCGCGGAAAATCCCTTGATTTACAGGGCTTTCCGGGCGTGAAAATCGGATAGGCGATACTTTATACCTTTATCCCCGAAAATGGCGTTCTACTGCGTAACATTCACGAAAACAGCACCCATAAAAAGACAGGGCGCGGAAGTCATATACCGGCTTCCGCGTCCTGTTCTTTTTTTGCCTATCTGACATTTCCCTTTTCCATTTCTTCAAGTGGGAACTGCGGGAGGGCTTCTATCAGCTTCTTTGTGATAGACTGGCGCATATCTTCGTTGATTTCCTGTTTCGTGCTTCCGTCCGGCTGTCTGACCGCTACCGTCGATAGCCTGTCGATTTCGTCCTTGTAGCACTCCACGACTTTCTCCACCGCCCATTTTTCCCCGGCAACGGCGGCGCGTATGGTTTCATATTCCGGCATTTTCTGGTTTTCCATGCTTCAACGCTCCTGTCTGTATTTGATAGCCTTATCATAGCACAGCGGCGGGGATTTTGCTATCCTTATCCGCGCTCTGTTCCCTTTTCACGTTCCGGCTGCCTGTCTGCCTGTAAAATGCTGTCAATGTTCTGCTTGATAATATCATATTCCCGGACTTTCTTTTTCAGCTTCCCATAGTCGGCGTAAAGGGCTTCTTTCTGCGCTTGGAGGGCTTCATACTCCGATTGCAGCGCGGCAAGGTTCGGGAGCTTTGCAATGCCCGCCGCTTTCAACGACCTTGCGGCGGCTTCATGTAGGATAATCGCCTGTTCCTGTCCGGCGCGGTACTTCTCCCTGTTCCTTGCCTTGCGGTATGCGTCATAGACGGGCTTTGTCTTTTGGTAGGTGGAAACATTCTTGATAAGCACCGCCATGTCCGCAAGCCGCTTTTCCGCGTTCTTCAATGCGTCTGCCGCCTGTCCGCTTTCCGCTGACATTTCCTCAATCCGGCTGACTAAATCCGCGTACTGTTCAATCTTGTGTTCCGTCAAGAAATTCATGGTTTTAGCTGCCTGTTTCAGATTGTGGATTTTCGCCCACTGTTCATAGCCCTTACTCTGCGCCGCCTTGATACTGTTCTCAATGTCGATAAGCAGCGAAACGTCGCGCTGCTCTCTGGGGGCTTTCGCCGCCTTTGCCCGTCTGCCCGCTATCCGTTCCCTTATGGCTTCCTCTGTATAGTCTGCGCCGAGGGTTTTTAGGCGGGTGAAGCGTTCCTGTCCGGGGGCGCGGCATGAAACATATTTCCCCGGCTTTATCTCATAGCCCGCCGCCTGTAACCGCGTTAGCAATTCCTCAAAACTGGAAACTTGGGGGATAAGCGCGTCAACGGCAATCTTTAGCTTGCCTTTCCAACTTGTACCCGTCTTTTCTGCCTGGTACTCCGCATAGCTCTTTCCCTTGCTGCCCTTGCCGGGGACGACGACGGACAAGCCATTTTCCCGGCACAGCTTGTCGCTCATGTTCCGTATGCCGTAATAGCTCCTTTTGTTGGAATTGTATTTGTGATGGTCTACAAAATTCACCGCGCAAAAAATGACGTGGTTATGGATATGCCCCTTGTCAATGTGCGTCGTCACAACATATTCATGCTGCCCCTTTGTCACCGCGTCGGCAAGCTGCTTCCCGATTTCGTGGGCTTTCTCATAGTCCACTTCCCCCGGCGCAAAGGACTGTATCAAGTGAAAGGCTAAATTGCTGCCCTTATCCAGTGCTTGCGAGAGGGTATAGCCGAACTCAATGTCTGCCGTTTCATAGGAGCAGCCGAAAGAGGATATGAGCATTTTCCCGTCCGTCTTGTCCGGGTTTTCGATATAGTCAAGGGCTTTGCTTAGGGTGCTTTTAACAGGCTTAATCTTTGTAACCGCCATATCTCCGCAAGCACCCCCTTTATTTCCTCTATGTCCTCTTGGTATGCGTTCCCCGCCGCGTTCACGCGGCGGGCTATCTGGTTGACGTTGACACCGATTTTCTGTATCTCTGCGGTCATTGCCTTTATATCGGCGTGGTCTATCTGAATGATATACCCGTCAATGGCAATCTTCCGCAGATACGCCGCCATGTTCCGGGTGGGTACGAGCTTCATTTTTTCCAGTATTAAATCCCGTTCCGCTTCCGTCACTCTGAATTTGATTTGCACCGTCCTTTTCCGTCCGTCCATTGCTTCGCTCCTTTCCTTTCCGTTCCGAGGGTTTGGGACACTTCCCAACAAGCCATTTTCAACCGACGCGCCGCAGCGCGGGAGGGCGAAAATACGGAAGTGGGTACCCGCTTCCTATGCTTGCTACGAATGTTTTTATCCCTTATGCCCTTATCCCTTACTACGGAGAAAAAGCTATTTTGCCAAACTTCCGCAAAAGAAAAACGCTGCAATTCAAAAAAGATTGCAACGCTTTCTAAATCCTGTTCAGTTTTAAGCCGGACATTCCTATTCGCCCTCTTTTTCGACTTCGGAAATCTCTTTTGCCGTTGCGGTCACAATCCGTATGCCTGTATCGCTCATACCGTCAAGAAGCGCGTCGAGCTGCCGCCGCTGCGTGTTCTTCTCCGGCGGCGTTTCCAAAAGGAACTGGTCTACGGATATATTGTAGCGGAGCATAAGCTCAAAGAAAATCTGTAAACTTGGGTGCTGCCCCTTGTTCTCAATGTTCGCAAGGTAACGCGGCGAGATAAACATTTCGTCGCTTACTTTCTTGCGGCTCTCCTTGCGCCCTGTCCGCGCCGCCTTTATCGCTGCCCCAAAAGCCTTGAAGTCGTATTTCGGTACTGGTCTTTTTGCCATAATTATTCACCCTATTACATTTTACTGTTCACCTTTCCTCTTGGATATGTCTACACTGTTCTATCAGTTGACTAAAATAATTCATATGTATATGTTGACAACTAGCCGCTTTTTTTGTATAGTATTATTAAAAGGGGGGAAATGTTTATGTTACATAGCATGCGTATTCGATAAGCATTGAAATTAAAAAAGATTTTTCCCATTTTCAATATGGGCTTTTTTGTCATGCTTATTTTGCGTATGCTATACAACAAAACTAACGATGTATAGACATAGTATAAAAACTATGCCTTAATTTTGTTGTAGTGTTATATGTATAAATGCAGGTCAATGCTCATGTTGAGAATTGACCTGTATTTTTTTGCGCAAAAGGAGAAATATTATGCTTGAAAAATATTGGATAAAATGTCCAATTTGTAACGGAAAGACGAGGGTTCAAGTATTTTATAATACGGTATTAAGAAATTTTCCTCTTTTCTGCCCTAAATGTAAATTAACACATATCGTTGATGTTGAAAAATTAGAAATCATAATCAAAAACTCTGAAAAACAAACTTTTTAATTTTGAAAAGGAAGGATATTAAATGAAACACTTACCTAAAAGTACACCTACGGAAATATTGAATGACCCATACGGATTTACTTACAAAGAAATGTCGGAAGTAATTGGAGAGGATAAAGCAAGAGCCTTATATGCGAAATTGTATAAACAGCCATTTCACAAAAAAAATCTATCAATATCAACAAAAAAAGTCTATAAAAGTAGCGATACTGAAAAGTATGTTTATGAATTGAAAGACAACAGGTATATCGAAACGGTTTTTATTAAACGGCGAGATGGTGGGACTGTTTGCGTAAGTACGCAAGTTGGTTGTTCTGTTGGCTGTATTTTTTGTGAGTCCGGACGCAATGGTTTCGTTCGTAATCTAACACCGTCTGAAATTGTGCAGCAGGTCATATTGATACGTCAAAAAGTAAATCGTATCGTTTTTATGGGAATGGGAGAACCTTTATTCAATTACGACAACTTGATTGCAGCAATCCATATTCTTCGAGATAGAAATGGACTTAACTTTCCAACCGACGGCATTACCATATCAACAGTTGGTCCAGTTAATCAATTAAAAAAATTGCGCGAAGAACATCTAAAAATTCAGTTGACAATATCTTTACATGCAGCAACACAGGCTGTGAGAAACTGTATCATTCCTCATATGCACATGTACGCTATTGAAGATGTTGTTAAGCAAGCATTGTCCTATTCACAAAGGCATAATCGAAAAGTGGTATTTGCGTATTTGCTTTTACCAGGTATAAATGACCGTTCCTCAGATATAAGGCAACTTGCAAAATGGTTTAAGGGCAAAAATGTTATGATTAACGTGCTGCAATACAACCCGACGAGTAATTCAAAAATTAGAGCACCACAAAAACAAGAAATGGTTGCGTTCAAACATCAATTAGAGCAAACAGGACTTGAAGTTACCATGAGAGTTTCTCATGGTAGAGAGATTAAAGCAGCTTGTGGACAGTTAGCTAATACATATAATAAAGCCAAAAAACAACAAAAATAATTTAATTAAAAGAGCCAGACGCACAGACGCAGAGCCGATAATATGCAGTTTGAAATACTGCTGTTATCGGCTCTTTTTTGATTTAATTTGTGCCCCCAATAACCATATTGGAGCAAAATCAGAACTGTTGCTTGTCGTTCTTTGATTTCCGCAGCAGCTTTGAAAAATCAAAGCCGCCGTTTCTTTTTATCTTCTCAAGAAATGACGCGGTATCACTGTTAAAAGCGGCGGCTAAAGGAGGTAGCCGCCATGAAGCACATACCATATCGACAAAATCCGACGGTCATTGACACATCAAAAAAAGCCCGACCACCACCGGGGGAAATTACGCTTGTATATATGAACTGTCTAATCATCTAAATACTACTCACAATACCAATGCGCCTGTCCGGGCTTTTCGGACAGGCGCATTTTGCTGCTCAAAAAATTTTTTGAAGAAATTTCAAAAAATCTTCGGCGTTTTTGAAAACCGCCGTATTGCCCCGCGAAAAGGGGGAAGCACCACCAACTTTCCAACGAGAAAGGAGGTGAGAATGTGGAACCTAACAGCAGGGAGTTTTACAAACAGTGTGCTTTTCAGAAGTTTTGTAATACGGTACTTCACAATGAAGCGTGCGACACTCATAGAGAGCTTCGCAGACACAGGGCAAAGGAAGTGACCTTTTCCGACATGACCTTAGACGAAGCGCGACAGCTTCATACGTTTGATGAATATTTCAAACGGGAAACTGTTGAAACCGTCTTTGAGAAAGCCGGGAAGAAAATCACGCCAAAGCTGCTTCTTGAAGCAATCCGTACTTTGCCGGAAGAAAAGCGCAAAGCCATACTGCTGTATTACTTCGAGGGAATGAACGATACCGAGATTGCGGAACTGTTCAATACGTCGAGAAGCACGATACAGTACAGGCGGACAAGCTCTTTTGAGAGATTAAGAAAATATCTGGAGGAAAATGCTGATGAATGGGACGAATGGTAACGAACCCGGCTACCCGGAAAATGCCCTTGTTCCCTATCCTGTCATTGTGGTAGCGACAAAGGGCGACCCGGACGCTATGAAGATTGTCTTGCAGCATTTCAGCGGCTACATAGCCCGCCTCTCCATGCGGAAGCTGTACGACGAGCGCGGGAATGTCTATTTCGGCGTAGACCACGACATTCGGGAACGGCTGCAAGCAAAACTGATGATGGCTGTCCTCACCTTTAAGGCAGAGGAATAAACCGCAGCGGCGGCGGGACGCTTTCTCTCTCCCCCTTTTCCGTTCCGCTGCTGACGCGGCAGCAAAGCCATTCTGAACCTTGACAAAGAAAGCGGCGCAAGATAACGGCGGCGCAGCATAGGGCAAATCGGATACGTTCCTTTTGCGCCGAGCCATACGGCGGGTGCGCCATGACGCTATCCGGGTGAGGTTATCCCCGCCCGGACAGCCGAGCGACCAACACCGCGCCGGAAAGCAAGTGTAGCGGCTTGCGGGCGACGACACGCAGAATATACAATGATACTTCCTTACAGCCACAGTCCGAGCGTTAAGAGCGTCGCAGGCAATGGGTAGGGCTGCATGAGAACCATGCCGGGGTGAAATTCCCATGAGGTTATGCTAATAACCGTCCGATTAAAGCCTTTGTTTTATTGAATAGTGGACTTGCTGCTATTCATAGACTGTATTATATGTTTGCGAAAGAAAGGGGGATTTTCTTTGACGCAAAACCAAACGCCCGTTACCACAACGGAGCATAAAATAGGAAAAGTTACTTACCTTGTATGTTCGTCCGCAAGTGAACGCGCAACGG
Source organism: Ruminococcus sp. D54t1_190329_F1 (assembly GCF_015551645.1). Taxonomy (NCBI): domain Bacteria; kingdom Bacillati; phylum Bacillota; class Clostridia; order Eubacteriales; family Oscillospiraceae; genus Ruminococcus; species Ruminococcus sp. D54t1_190329_F1. The sequence continues at coordinate 7,163 of NZ_JADNDC010000022.1, read as the reverse complement.
ACACACTGGATAAAAAGATAAAAAAACTCATTCGCAAAGACATGGAACTGAACCCCGCAAACGCCCGGAAATAGGGCGTTTCTTCACATTTTATACATGACACAGGCAGCGGTATGTGGTATAATATAGACAGTACAAATGCCATGCTTGTCTGTCGTCGGAAAGGAGGACAAAATGTTACAGACAGACAAGATTACCGCTTTATATTGCAGATTGAGCCAGGAAGATATGCAGGCCGGGGAAAGCGAGAGCATACAGAACCAAAAGATGATTTTACAAAAGTATGCTGACGAACACCACTTTTTCAACACGCGCTTTTTCGTAGACGACGGATTTTCCGGCGTGAGCTTTGAGCGTGAGGGGCTTCAAGCCATGCTGCACGAAGTTGAAGCCGGGAACGTGGCGACCGTCATAACAAAAGACCTCTCCCGTCTGGGACGTAATTATCTGAAAACCGGGGAGCTGATAGAGATTGTTTTTCCCGAATATGAAGTGCGCTACATTGCCATTAACGACGGTGTAGACACAGCAAGGGAAGATAACGAGTTTACCCCTCTGCGGAACTGGTTCAACGAGTTTTACGCCCGCGACACTTCAAAGAAAATCCGGGCTGTCAAACAGGCAAAGGCGCAGAAAGGCGAGCGCGTCAACGGGCAAGTGCCTTATGGGTACATAGCTGACCCCAACGACCGCAATCATCTATTGCCCGACCCGGAAACGGCGCACATTGTAAAACAGATTTTCGCTATGTATGTGCGCGGCGACCGTATCTGCGAAATCCAGAACTGGCTACGGGAACATGAGGTATTGACTGTTGCAGAATTGCAGTACAGGCGCACAGGAAGCCACAGGCACCCCCGCCCACACCCGAATTGTATTTACAACTGGCCGGATAAGACGCTCTATGACATTCTGGCGCGTAAAGAGTATTTGGGGCATACCATTACAGGCAAGAGCTATAAGGTATCTTACAAATCGAAAAAGACGAAGAAGAACCCGGAGGAAAAGCGTTACTTCTTCCCCAACACACACGAACCCTTGATTGATGAAGAAACCTTTGAGCTTGCACAGAAACGGATTGCCACCAAACACCGCCCTACAAAGGTTGATGAAATTGACATTTTTTCGGGGCTTCTCTTTTGCGGGGACTGCGGCTATAAAATGTATCTGCAACAGGGAGCCGGGACACTGGAACGCAAACACGCCTACACTTGCGGCAAGTATCGAAACAGGATAAGGACTGGCGAGCTTTGCACTACCCATTATATCCGAAAGAGCGTCCTTAAAGAACTTGTCCTTGCCGATTTACAAAGGGTATTGTCCTATGTGAAAGAGCATGAACAGGAGTTTATCGAAACCGCCAACGAGTGCAGCGCAAAGGCAGTACAAAAGACGCTGACGCAGCAACGGAAAGAGCTTGACAAGGCGCAGAGCCGGATTAGCGAGCTGAATATCTTGTTCCGCAAGCTCTATGAGGACAACGCTTTAGGGAAACTTTCAGATGAACAATTTGCTTTTCTGACTTCCGGCTATGACGAAGAAAAAAAGACGCTGACCCGGAGGATTGCGGAACTGTCACAGGAAATTGACAACGCCACCGAGCGCAGCGCGGACGTGAAAAGGTTTGTCGCACTGGTACGCAAATACACCGCCATTACCGAACTGACCTACGAAAACGTCCATGAATTTATTGACCGCATTCTTATTCACGAACTGGATAAGGAAACGAACACCCGCAAAATCGAAATCTTTTATAGCTTTGTCGGCAGAGTTGATACAGGCGACAAGCCTACTGAAAGTATCTCCTATTTCAGACAGATTGGAGCCGACGTAAAGAGTTATGCTATCTAACATACATCAAAAAGAGGTAAGATAACACCCTCTGCAAAAAAGGTTACGTTATCTTACCTCAACAAAGTTTGTGCCGGTATATCCATCATCTACACATTCTTTTACCACCTGAATTTCAGGGTGGCTCTTTAAGAAGCTATGGATTAGTATCCTCTGGTTTGATATGCTGTCGCTTTCCCTGTTATCACCATCTTCGTCAGAAAGGCGTAGGTAAACAACCGCACGATAGATTTTTTTAAGTATTTGATTCTTCATTGTATTCGCTCCTATCATTTAGATTCGTCAGCCGATTCCCTAAATGATAGAGGCTACTGGGTCCTTGCCATCATCCTACCATAGTCCAGAAGGTTTGTCCACCCTGTAATCTGCCAACAATCCGCTTTCTTCCCTATCCCTGTCGTAGCTTTACCATTTCATCTGCACAAGGCTTTGCATGGCTTCCTCTATGGTACGGTTGGTAGAAGCAAACCCAATCTTTATGGTGATCCCTTTATATTTCAGAAAATAAGGGTTCTTTCCGGACTCCAGGATTTCCCGGACCTTCTCCGGTTTGCTTTTTTTTACATCAATCTTCAGTTTCTCTACATCTTGTATCTCTTTCGGGTCAATGTCCTCAAACGTCATTTCCCGCATCTTCAGCAGTTCTTCCCGCGAGAACATTATATCCCTTCCCTGGTACAGCAACTGCACAGATACGCATCTAAGTCCTGCTCAAATTGTTCCTGTTTCTCCCAGGTGTGCATTAAATATTGTTTCAGTCTGGCATAATCTAAAATCCCATAACCGATACAGTCTATCTGCACCTGGAAAGCCTGGAGCAGTTCCATAGTCTGTAAAATTTCCTCCGGACAATAGGATAACCTGCTAAGCCCGGATACCACAATCACGTCAATCATGCCTTTTCCTGCAAGCACTGCCAGCCTCTGCCAGTTTTCTTTTTCTATGGAATTACCACACCCTACACCTTCCAGGATCGTAACTACATGGTATGTCTGCTGTTCACAGTAATGCAGGCTTTTTTCTTTTTCATAATACAAAAGCCCGGCACAGGGAATGGGAATATCCAGATACACTGCTGCACGCTGGGGAATATTCCTATTTTCTATCTCTTCTTTTCCTTTGCAGATCCATGTAGGAAACAGCATTCCTCCATGAAAGATCTCTTTATCTTCTGAAAACAGTTTCTGTAACCTCTCTCTCTTCATTGCTCTGCCTCCTCTTTCTTTTGCTCCTGTTTTCATTCCAGGACTATGAGGAAACCTGTTGTTTCCCCATAGCCCTAAAATGAACCTGTTTCACACACCATACCGGCAGGGCTTTCCCTGCCAGCATGATTTTTTTATTTTCTCACCCCGGTGTGAACGGGAGCATGTAGAACCGGCCCGGCTGGCCGCCTGACACCCTGCAGCCCCCTTTCCCGCTGCAGCATGTCCCAGACGCTACCCTGGTTGCAGTGTTTTTATGCAAAGGTATCATTATCATCCGGCTTTCAGGCTGCCTGCCACCAACAGCCTATGTCTGGGCGCTGCTCACACTTTTCCTTCATCTTCTACGATTCCTTGTTTGATCCGCTTCTTTTCTGCCTTACCTGCTGCCACTGCGGACAAATGTATCTTCGCACAGCTCATGACCCTGCATCACACAAAATAGAATGTGCCGAAATGTTTTGTGTCCTTTAAGATATTTCTATATTTTAGCGTCAGAAATGACACGTTTGTTTCAAAAAAATATCACCATACCGATATTCAGTTTTCAAGGTTCTCTCCGGCTGAAAACATCAGCCTGCCAAAAGACACCATAACCCTGATGTGTTTTGGCAGACTGTTTTCTGTCTGCATTTCTCTTTATTTCTTTAACCGGATAATCATATCTGCCCAGAATTCTGTGTATGCCTGCCGCATTAACTCCAGAAGCCGGGCTTCGGTAATTCCTGTAATTACATTTTCTTCTTTCTTTTCCGGTTTTGGTTCCTGTACTTCCAGTGCTTCTTCCCGTATTTTCATCGTAAGCATGGATAAGGAAGGGGAATTGGCACAGTTAATAAAACCGATATAATGGTTCACCACATCATAATCACCTCTGCAGCTTCGGACAATATCAAACGCATGACGGATTGCCCGTTCTACCCGCTGCCCTGTCGTACCATTTTGCTGAGCTACCTTAAAGTACAGATATGTCGTTTTGATCTTGCTGTCTTTCTCCAGGATCAGAACACAGTCTACGATATAACCAAATCCTTTTACATTGGCTGGCATTCCCATTTTAAATAATACTGCTTCCACCTTTTCTCTTGATAACATTTCCCTTTTCCTCCCCGTTTGTATTCTCACTTCCTGCTGTCTTGCTGATATTCCTTTAGCCCCTTCTTAATTCCCTCTATGGAATAAATCAAAAGGCTGGTTTCCCATTCATTACAATCCTGTACCAGATACCAGATCTTCTCCTTCAACATCATATCTTTTTTTGCTGTCCCCATGTGTATGAAGTGTTCTTTTATGGGAATGTCCATAGCTTCCAGCAGACGGATATAGGTTTTCATCCCCATAAGTCTGGCATGTGTTTCAATCTTTGCCAGATGTGATACAGAAATATCCGCTTTCTCTGCAAGCTGCTCCTGAGTCAGTCCTCTGGCTTCCCGCAAGGCTTTTATGGCATCTGCTACAATATAAAGTTCATTCTGCATTCTTTTATCTCCTCGTTGATTACAGGCTCTATTATAATTACAAATCCTTTCCCTGGTAATGGACTATGGAGGCAAGATTTCCCTGTTTCATTACCATTTCTTTCCTTTTTTTGTTTTAGAGATTTATTATATCTGAACGCCTTGAAAACGATTTTTGCACTATTTACGAAAAAGCACTGCATTATCTCTTCATTTAGGCATAAAAAATACAGGTGACTCCTCTATTTTAGAATCACCTGCACCTTATGTATCCTTATTCTTTTTTTATAAAATTCGTAGCATCTGAATATAATTCACATTTTCTTTTTCTGATAAACGTTCTCCGAATTTCCGGAATCTGTTTTTCTCGTTCTGATAGAAATTCAATAGCTCCGGCTTTTCCTCACACTCTAAGTACACAACGCCACCGCCAATTTCACGCTGTACATGTTTAAGAATGGTCAATACCGCTTCCATCATCTTTCCGCCATCTGGAACGGGTGCGTCTTTATGCTGATAATTTTTTCCAAACTGACCGATCAGAAAAGCAGAAAGAGCATATTCATCTGTCTTCTCATTTTTTTGTGCATACCGCTGTATCTTTTTTTGCAACGTAGAAGAAAGATTTTTTCCCCAGATTTGCACTGCTTTATGTGTGATTGCAAAAATTGCCAAAACCCTGCTATACTCATCTAACAAAAGATAAGTAATGGACATCTTCCGTTTTGCGAACTCTACCGCATTATTCCGGACAAAATTTTCTATTTCTTTATTCTTCGGACACGAAAAACCGGAGAGGACATCAACTACTGACTCCTCTCCTATAAGTTCTATATAATCTAAAATATTTACAACTGCATAATACATCTCTCTTAGTTCCTTTTCCTACCCAGGAATCTGCGTAATTCTTCTACACTATCTAATATTGGAATAGACGGTGCAGAAGGTTTCCATACTGGATCTTGACTGGACTTTTCAAGTGCATCTACAAATGCTTCTGCTTTTTTCGGATCTTCAATTACAACATTGGTAAGAATACTTGATGTAGCCATATAAAAGCACCTCCTCTTCTCTTATCATTCTCTTTGTTCTAAAAAGCGGTTTTATGCTGGCTGTCAGCCGCGACACCCTTCCGAATGTCTGAAATGTCGCCGGTATCATTCAGTCCCCGGTGCGGACTCACCGTATCTCCCTGGTGTGGGCGTAATACTCTTTCGAGTATAAAATAGTCCCAATATTTACCCTGCCTAGACGCAGTACAGCTTTTACGTGCCGCTACACGAAACCTTTTGGCTTAACTATATTATATGTGATATCCTAAGAAATATCAATGGTTTCCCCAAAATTTGTATCCTGTTATAGAAGGTTCATGGTCGTTTCCATAAACTTTTTCTATAATCTGTATCCAATACTATTTTATGAAAATCCAACATTGCGTGCTCTTGCATCAGTTTCTCACCCAATTTCACAAGAGGATTGGTTTCCCATTCCGGATTAATTCCTGTTTGATGAAAGTATCTTGCATAAGCAAATCCCTCCGCTACCGCATCTGAATTTTCAAATACTCCCACCATTGCATCTGTAAACTGTACAATGATTGAGTTTCCAAAAATACCCTGCAATTCTTCCGCATTCGCATCATCATATTTCTCTACATCAAAAAATAAAGAGAAATCATACGTATTCTCTTTTCCGTCTTCTGTTTCATAAGAAATGGTTCCAAAAATATCTCCCTTGCCAGACGGAAGTTCGATTGACTCTGAAAGCTCTAATTCATATTCAATACCATTGAATACTGTCGTTGCTTCAAACATTTGTGATATACAGGTACCTTCTTTTTCATAAATATCTTTTTGTAAAAAGGAAATAGGATTATACTCCATATTTTCCCATATCTGTTTTCCTTCCACTGTCCGTTTACACAAGAAATCTAAAAGCAACATCATTGTTTCCTGATCTATTTCTTCATATACGTTCATAGTCAGCCTCCTTTTTCTTTGGATAGTCCACAAAAGCTCTGTAAGAGTTTATCTCAATTTCTAGTTACAACGTGATATTTAGTCAAATGACGTATGTACGCGCCTTCTTATAGTTGCCAATATTATATGGCGTATCTCCCAAAAATTCAATCAGAATATACAAACTTTTACTCACACTATCCTGCCTTTACATCTTTTTTAGTCTATACCCTACATTGATCAATGTTTCTATAATATCATGCCCCATCTTTTTTCGTATCTTCCATACTACGTGTTCCACTGTTTTGTACGGAATCTGATCATCATAATAATTACTCTCCCAGACCGAACAATAGATATTCTTCTTTGGAATAACCCAATTTGGTCTTTGTGCTAAAAGATACAGAACTTCAAATTCCCTGGGAGCTAAGCTGATTTCTTTTTCTTCATAAATAACAGTATATGACATGGGATCAAGTTGAAATTTACCATTTCCTAATACAATTTCAGATTTATGTTCTGGAAAAATATTTTGCATCTATAAATTCTCCTATTTATGTCTTCATATTACTAAGTTGATATATTCATTTAAAACGGTTATAATTCAACTTCACTTAAAATACCATAAAGAACAGCACTTACTTCAAAGGAGTCACCTAGATCCAAAAATTCTATTGTACCATTATATTTTT
>NZ_JADNDC010000021.1:0-82257 GCF_015551645.1 Ruminococcus sp. D54t1_190329_F1 | reverse complement strand
TGCGACAGCTTGTTTACTATACCACTGCCGCAAGGAATCGTCAAGCACTTTTTACAAAAAAGTTTATATTTTTTTGTGCAGATTGTTTTCCAGCATATGTTGATGCAAATACTTTTCCCTGGTAGCTAAACCACCTCTGATATGTCTCTCTGATTTATTCACCTCCAGCACAGCCCTGGCCTGCCTTGCAAGTGCTGGATTTAAGCTTGCAAGCCTGGTCGTCACGTCCTTATGTACTGTGGACTTTGATATTCCAAACCTTTTTGCAGTCTGCCTTACCGTTGCCTTAGTTTCGATAATATAATTTCCAATCTCTACTGCCCGCTCTTCAATATACTCTTTCAAAAAAACGCCTCCGCCGACGCTGTTTTTACAGTGTATGCTGAGGCGCTATATTTATATGTAAGAAAACGTTCCTTAATATTTTGCAGTTAAATAATTACCATATCCTTCGTACATATTATAAAGTACATTACATTTTCTCAAAAAAATGATACTCATATAAATTAGTCAGTTTCTTTCCTGTAAGCACTGCGTAAGCCCTCAGTAAAGAAGAGCCGCATCCTGCTGCGCCTACATAAATTCCCGGGTAGCTTACTACTCTGGTGGGAATGGTTCTCCACCAGCTGTCGTACCAGGTTCGGCTGCCTCACTGGCAAAATCCAGATATTTCCGGATTCCAGTGCGACGATATACAATATCCTGAAAAACAATAAATCCGCCATCTGCAGTAATATCCTCCTGCTCGCTCCAGAACAATCCGCGTTCATCTCGAGAAGCTGCCTCCATAAGAATATCCGCTGTGCGTAGCACGAAATCGCGATACTCCTGCTTTCTTGTCACCTGGTAAAGATCCTCCAGGAAATAGGCTTCTCCTACCGGTCCATTATAAGATCCTGCCGCCCATCCCGGCACAGGAATGATTCCTTTCACATCCGAATGTAAGGTATGTTGATACCATTCAGAACCAACCTGCGTAGCAATAATATGCGCAGCCGCTTCTTCTGCTTCTTTCAGCCATCTCTCATCACTAGTGGCTTCATAAAGACGGATCATGAAAATTCCGATTCCAGCTGAACCGTCATACATACTTTTTGACGTAAACATAGGAACATCTTCACGATATCCTTCCTGTCCCTCCGGAAGCGCTTTCCAGATCCTTCCATACTCTGTCTTCACCGCCAGCGTGTCGATCCAGTTCGCTGTCTCTATCGCTGCCCGAAGATAATCTTCTGCAGTATTCTTATGAAAAATTCTTGGATCTATCCTTTTATTCATCTGATGGCCCGCCACTTCTGCACTTTAGCATGAAACTTTCAGCTCTTCACTGCCATTTTTCCGCTTTTGAAAGTGGTTTTTCCTTTCGTTAATGTTGTTGTAAAATATGCCCTTGTTTTCATAGTATATCAATAGGTTTTGTCAATATAGTTTACCATCAGGCCTCAACAAAGGCTTTCTTCTGTTCTTCCGTCATTTTATATATCGAATCACTATTTTTACCCCTTCGCCCTTAAGTAAAATTTTCAATATATTTTCCGTTTTCAAAAAATTCTTAACAGTCCTTACAGAGTATCATGAATCATCATATTTTTATATGGTATAAGCTCCTAAAATCTGCTATTATAGAAGACGTTGAATGTACAAATTTATTTTAAACGACAGAGGTGTTAGACATGAGTTGGTATAACGAGGCAGTTTTTTATCACATTTATCCACTGGGTTTGACTGGGGCGCCGAAGCAGAATGAGTATGGAGAGCCTGTGCATAGGCTGAATACACTTCTTCCGTGGATCGATCATATTAAAGAGATCGGGTGCACCGCTTTATATATTGGTCCTTTATTTGAAAGTGTGGGACATGGTTATGAGACTACTGATTACAGGAAGCTTGACTCCCGTCTGGGGGACAACAAGGATCTGAAGAATTTCGTTGCAGCCTGCCACGAAAAAGAGATCAAGGTTATCTTTGATGGCGTATTCAACCACACCGGACGTGACTTTTTCGCATTTAAAGATATTCAGGAGAAACGACAGAATTCACCTTATGTAAACTGGTACTGTAATGTGAACTTCTCTGGAAATACCGAATACAACGATGGCTTTTCCTATGAAAACTGGGGCGGATATAATCTTCTGGTAAAATTAAACCAGCGTAATCCTGATGTGCAGAACTACATCTGCGATGTGATCCGTTTCTGGGTTTCTGAATTTGATGTGGATGGTATCCGTCTTGACGCTGCGGACGTTCTGGACTTTGATTTTATGAAACAGCTGCGCCGCACCGCTGAGGAAGTGAAGCCGGATTTCTGGCTGATGGGCGAAGTCATCCACGGCGATTACAGTCGCTGGGTAAATGGCAGCACCCTTCACAGTGTTACAAACTATGCACTTCACAAGGCTCTTTACAGCGGACACAATGACCATAACTATTTTGAGATCGCGCACACTGTAAAATATCTGCAGAACATGGGCGACCTTGATCTTTATAATTTCGTGGACAACCATGATGTAGAACGTATTTACACCAAGCTTTCCAATAAGGCGCATTTTGCTCCGGTTCATGTGCTTCTCTACACCCTTCCGGGCGTTCCAAGTATTTACTATGGTTCCGAATTCGGAATTGAGGGCAAAAAAGAACGCACTTCCGATGACAGCTTAAGACCAGCACTGAATCTTGCAGATTACGCTGACGCAGTGGAGAAAAATCCTTGCACAGCTCTTATTGCTGCTCTTGGAAAAGTCCGCCAGAATACACCGGCTCTTAATTATGGAAGCTATGCAGAGCTTATGCTCACCAACCGCCAGTATGCTTTTGCCCGTGACCTGGATGGGGTGCGTGTGATCGTCACTGTAAATAATGATGACAATGTCGCTTCTATGGATTTGGCTGCTGGAAATGCAGCTGAATATGTAGGTACTCTGACCGGTGAAAAAGTTTCTGTAGAAAATGGACGCATTCATGTAACCGTTGCCGGAAACAGCGGAAATATCTGGGTTCCGGCTGGGGATATGCCAGAGTATAAGCCGGTAGAGATGAATGCAAAGACACCGGAAACTACTAATACAACAGTTAAGGCTGACAACGAAGACCAGACAAAAGAGGAAGCTGCTGCCACTGTCGCAGAGCAAAATACAACTCCGACCTCCCAGGCACTGAAAAATGCTGCGAATACGGACAGCATAAAGGAAACAGTTGCGACTACTGTAGGTAACTCTGATTGCACCGCAAATGCTTCTGAAAAAGCAGCTAATGGTACAACATCTAATACTACTACCGCATCCGAACCAGCCTCCGAAAAATCTCAGATAACCGTAGACTGGTCCAAGTCCCCAGAGGACATGACCGTAGAAGAGCTTCAAGCCGGAATCCTTGCGAAAATGGCAAACAATGGACCGGTAACCGACCAGATGAAGAAAACCGTTTATGACAATATCTGGCATGATTCCCTGGTGAACTGGCTGAAGAGCTTCCGCTGATTTGCGGCAGCCACCAGGATCTTATGCCTGCATAAATACAAAACGCCAGAATGAAATTCGCTTTACCGCATGATAAAGCTTTTCATTCTGGCGTTTTTCATTTCTCAATCGCTAGAGCGTGTTTGAAAAAGGCTTTCTGCAAGATGTGCGTCACAATTTGTGGGAATGATTTTTCAAACAGGCTCTAAACCATAAAATCATATTTTTAGCGGTAGCCTTTCAAATATTCCTTCTGTTCAGACGTAATCCGATAGCTTTCCACTGCCTTCTGGATAGTCTTTTTATGTACCCAGTCCGACAGTCTGTGCTGCTCAATATAAGGAACTGCAGCATCCCATTGCTTGGCCAGCGCGGTGGCAAAATACCAGGCGATCATCATGTTTACATAATATTCCTGTGATTGTACGCCAGCTGTCATTTCAAGATACTCCGGGGAAAAATCCTCGTCCAGAAAAAGGCGCATAAGCATACCGATTCCATAACGAATGGTGTAGGTTTCAGAGGATTTGATCCACTTTTTCACCTCTTCCAGTACTGCCTCTTTGTTCTTACGGAAACACTTTGGCTCTGGGAAATCACAGGTGGCCCAGTTGTCGATATAGGGCAGGAATCGCAGTACCTCTTCCATACATTTCGGATAGTCCTTTATCCCAGTGATCAGCATCATATGAAGATTATTTTCCTCATAAAACTGGTGAGGAAGCTGCTGCAAAAAGTCCTCTGATTCCGGAGTACCGGCGAATACTCTTGCAAACTTCCGAAGCACAGAAGTACGGATTCCAATAATCTTTTCCTTGGCTGTTTCGGGCATTAATTTGCTGTGGAAATCCCGATATTTTATATCCTGTAATTCGAATAACTGCTTCTGCAATTCCGTTAATTCTGCCATACATACTCCCTGTTTTTCAATCTATAACAGACATTTCCCTCTAATTTTCAACGAAATTTGGGTTTTCAACTGTCGTCCTTTTAGTTTACATAATGCTTTGTGTAATGCTTTTGGCTTACCTAAAACACTCATAGTTGATGTCAATTTGAGCCAATTCTATTCTGCTTTCTCCGCTGCCTCCAGGCTTGCCATCAAAAGCTCATAGAAGTCATCTTCCCCCTCCAGCTTCGGGGAGTTTTCTCCGCCACCATTGGTACTGCGGCGCATGGTGGCATAGAAGTCTTCTCCGGCAGATACCAGGTCCATTTCATACAATTCATAGCCAAGTTCCCTGCATAATCTGCAAAAAACAGTGAGAGGATCCTTTTCCAAACGGGTTGCCAAAAGCTTTTTTCGAAGTTCACCATCTTTCAGCGCATCACCTTGCAGACGGTCCAGAATTTCCAATGTTGTCATATGCGGTACCTCCTTTTTTGCAGCTGTGCTCACAGAAGGCTGTTGTGAACTCTACTCACCACTCAAAAGCATTCTTATCAGACATGCTGGCATTCCTGTCCCAGCTTCAGCTGTGTTATTTTCATATATTTTAATACCTCAGCTATCTGTGCGCAACTGTTAATTTCAGGATCCATCTGTAATCCAGCAGGTTCTCTAGAGCGTGTTTGAAAAAGGCTTTCTGCAATCTGCACGCCCCAATTTGTGGGAATGATTTTTCAAACACGCTCTAATACCAGCTAGCATACTGCATTGTGATATTCCTCCACATAACTCCGCTTCTGATCTGTCATTACAAGCATCACTTCATCCATAGCCGGACCGATATACTGGATCTTATCCGGCGGGGCGGCAATGATCAGCTGAAGTGGAAGGCGTCTCAGGAACTCCAGAACGCCGCCAATTCTTTCATCATCCATGTTGTTAAAGGCCTCATCAAACAACACCAGACCAGCTGCCTCGCCCCCGATATTGTTGCTGTAAAGCTGCACAAAAGAGGCTGCCACTGTCACATAAAACGGGGTCTGTGTCTCACCGCCGCTCTTCTCTTCACATACCTTGGAATAGTAAGAATAGGTGCCGTCATTATGAATGATCTTAATGTCATAATCCATGTAAGTACGGTAATCCGTAAACTCGTCAAGAGCCTGTGCACTGTTATCTCCACTTACCGAAAGCTGTTCAAACAGCTCCTCGATTACATCCTTATGAGCCTCATGGAAAATTCCCGAAAACAGGGATTCGCCTTGTGTCACATTGAAATCATCCATGATCATTTCATAATAATTGCGGTATTTCTTACTTGGCATAAACTGGAATTCATAGCGTTCACTGCTAAAATCAATGCCCTTTAACGCCTTGTTCAGTTCCTTAAATTCCCCCTGTGCAAGCTTCATATTCTCCTGTAATTTCGCCAGAAACTGCTCATGAAATTCTGTTTCTGCCGCTTTATGGGCAGACTGTACTTTCTCCTCATAATCAAGAAGTTCAGAGTTTTTCAAACGTTCATACACCGCCTCAAATTCAGGAAAACCTTCCAGACTGGCAGCTGCACCAAAATCATGCTCGGTCTTATATTCCACCATGGCATTTATCATATTGTCTTTGGCAATCTGACATCTCTCGCTGTTATATTTTCTCTTATTAGAAGGCAGTTTATAAAAATATTCACTTTGAAACTGCTCAATTGATCTTACTCCCAGAGCCTCCTTATATTCCAGATTCCAGCTATTTAAACGTTCTCCCGCATCTGCTGCAAGAGCGGTTACCTCACTCTTTCCGGTAATCTGTTTTTCCAGAAGTGTCTGTTTTCTGGCAACCAAATCCTGGATCCGGGCACGCATTCCACCGATTTTTTCCGTGTCGGAGCTGATGGTGTAATCCGATCCCCTAAGCACTTTTTCCAGCTCATCCAGCTGCAGCTGCTTCTGGATCAGGGTGGAATTTTCTTTCAGTTTTCGTATATTTTCCTCACATTTATCAATGGATTTATTTAACATACGAAGGGTAGCGATCACATCCAGACGGTACTTAATATCCACGTCACTTTCTGTAGAAAGAAGTCCCAGAATCTCTTTTGTGTCAGACAGCTTTTTCTCCTGATTTTCCATTGTTTCACTAAGCTTCTGAAATTCTTCTTCAGCCTGTGCCAGCTGTACGGTAAAAGCATTTTTGCCGATAAACGGCACACGAAATACCTCTGGTTTGATGGCACTTGCCACACAGTTCTGATATCTCATACAGCCCTTTGTGATAGAAACAGAATACTTTTTCAGGTCTTCGTAACGCTCGCACATCTGTACTTTTCCAAGGAGCATGTTGCTGTACTGACGGGCATATTTGTTCTGGGATATGACTACTTCTGCCAGAGTTCCAGCAGGAGCAGTGTCGTATTTTTCCAGATCTTTCGTGTTGATCAGACCTACTCCGTAAACTTTTTTCTCTCTTCGAAGACGGTCATAAATACCAAGTGCAATATCGAAGTTCTCCGGTTCTACAAGCACGTAAAAACGCTGCGTATTCAGATACCCCTCCACTGCGTTTCGCCATTCCTCATCCTTAATTTCCAGCATTTCGCAGAACACTCCAGGCTGGATTTCTCTTCCAATACCCGCAAATTCTTCCTGTACAGACTCCACAAGAAGCTCTACCCCAGATGGATAAGTCAGCTTTTTGCGTTTCAGTTTATTGATCTTTTTGCTTAATTTCTCCCATTCTGTCTGGTTCTGGTTAAGCCGGATCTTCAGCTGCGCCTGCTCTTCCTGCAGTTCTCCATAGCGCATCTGTTTGAAATGGATCACATCATCTGTAAGGCTCTTTATTTCTGTTACATTGATATCACCATCCAGAGTTTGAAGTTTTTTCCGGTATTCACGGATACAGGAAGCGAAATCTGCGCCAGTTCCATTTTCTGCATTTGCAGACTGACTCATTTCGGTAGAAACTGCTGCAGAATATCTGGAAGTGTTCCCTGCCTCTATAGTCCGTAACAAACTCTCGCAGTCCCTGGCCGCCTGAGCCACGCTCTTCTTCAATTCCGTCTCCTCATTCATAGCTTCCTGTCTCTTATCCCGAAGCCTTTTCAGCTCTTTTTTCTCCTCTTCCAAAGCTACAAATTCCTGGTTATGACGCAGTTCTACACGAATATTTGTGGCAATTTCCTGCTTTTCAGAGCGCTCTTTCTGAAGCATTTCCAACTGGGCTTTCGCCTGGGAAAGACGGATTTCTTCGTTCTTTCTGGCAGTTTCCAGACTGGAAAGCTGTCCTTCCACAAGCTCCAGATCACTACGTTTCAGGAAATACTCGTACATCCTGTCCTTTTCAATACGCTCCTGTACACGCTGGTACAATTCCTGTATTTTTTTCAGTTTTTTCATGCGTTTTTTCACGTTATCAAGGGTACGTTCCATATCCTGATAAGTACGCACATTCTCCCGAAGTACATCAATATTGACTTCTTTTTCATCCAGCACGTAAGAGTAAACAAAGTCCTTAATATCGTCGATTGGCTTAAATGCAAGCGCTTTTGGAATCAGACGAAAGAACTTATCTTCAATCCTTCCAAGTCTTGCTGTGACCATTCTACGGGCTTCCACATTGGTCTTGCACCACTGGCGGATATCAATGTTGGAACCACGGAATTCTGCAATGGATTTCACCTGGTTTCCGTACAGGAAAAGATCATCTGAGATCCTGGTATTCTCCATCAGATACCGCACTGTAGTCTCCTGGCCCTCAGAAGCAGAATCCACAACAGCACCGATAATGAAATATTTATCCTTGCTTTCCTCATAAAATTCCAGGGCAACATGAGCGCTGATCTCGCCGGTACGCTCATAAGGCTGGTTTTCTTTTCCTGTTTTACAGCGGATATATCCGGTAAGCCTTCGCTTACCATTCTCGTGGGCCGCCTTGTTAAAATAACCGGTGGAACAGATGATCACAAACTGGATTGCGTCCAGAAGAGTGGATTTTCCAGCACCGTTTTCACCAGATAAAAGAGTAGAATCTCCAAACTCTATGGTACAGTTATTAAACCTGTGCCAGTTAATCAGCTTCATCCTCGTCAGTTTCTTCATCGCTTTCGTTTCTTCCCTTTCTGTATGTCTCCAGTTTCTCATATGCTGCCTTAATGTCTTCTGCACGTACCACCATCAGAATGGAGTCGTAAATCAGAACACGAGATTCTTCATCTCCCATATCCTTATCCAGAAGCTCCACGATCTGATATCTTCGGAACAGGCTCAGGGCATTTCGCATGGTGGTTTTGTCGATTAATCTGTCACGGATATTAAGACTCACAAACTTATCCTGAATGTCTCCAAGGTTCACGATTACCTCCTCTATTGCGGAAAGCTCACGCTTCTTTTCATCGTAAAGGATTCGCAGGATCAGAAGTACAATGGAATCATAAAGCTTCAGATTCATCCGGTTATACCCTCTCGGACTGGTCAGCTGAATCACTCCATATTCCTCGTTTATCTCAAGGCGATAGCCAAGAACGCCCAGATATTCTTTAAATTCTTTCCTGTATTTCAGCACAAAATAATAATCTGCTTTGGTATTCTGGTTTCCTTTGCACAAAAAGCAGGTTCCCAGAAGACGGTTGCAAACCCTGCTGAAATTATCCTTTTCTTTTTGCAGCATTCCTTCCAGATATTCCATTTTCTCTCCTCCGTATCCGAAAATCTTTGAAACGGTAGCCGTTTACTTCCCGTTCTTCCAGAGTTTCTATTACATATCCCATATTTTTGCGCTGACCGTAAAGGCGCACATAGATCAGTTTGATAAAATCCTCTTCATTATTGAGAGGAAGCTGGCTTGCTTCCAGCTCATCTTTTTCCGCCAGATAACGGTTTACGTAGTTCTGAATTTTCTCTACACTGATCACTTTCCGGATCTTTTCTGCCATCTTTCTCATTTTCTCACGGCGAAGCTCTTCGTCTGGTTCCTCATTCTCCAGACTGGAGGGGATGAATTCCTTTTTCCCTTCTACTGCCAGATACAGAGAACTTTGTTCCAGAATAGAACACTGGCAAATACGCACCAGATCATCCAGAAAATCAATGCGGTAGATTCCCCCAAGATCCATATTTTCCCGGTTGATTTCTTCATTAATTCCCATGAGTATTTCTTTCAACTGCCCCCGCACATCTTCATTTCCTGCCAGGAGAAATTTAGCACGGTTGATGGCAGCTCGCTGGTACTGGGTATTTTTCTGGTTGATTTCCTGAAGAATCTCGTCCATATTGCGGAAAGCCTCAATAATTTCGTGAAGATAACGGTAGGTCAGTTCCCGCCCCTCTTCCTCGGAAACCTCCCGGATAGCTGCAATCTCTGCAGATGCCTTTTCCAGAAATTCCTCATTGTGGCTTTTTTTCTCCAGGCACTGCATAATTTCCGGACGAAACTTGGAAACATTGTCAGAAGTCAACAGGCGGTGGTAGGCTTTGTCTACAATATTGGTAATGTAGTCGTTAAACAGTGCATCCATAATCTGGGCAACCGTGCTGTGTCTGGTAAGGTCATCAATGTAGTGTTTGATGTTGGAATTGAGGTTTTTCAGACCAGTGATCAGGTAGTCAGT
This sequence comes from Ruminococcus sp. D54t1_190329_F1, assembly GCF_015551645.1. NCBI lineage: Bacteria > Bacillati > Bacillota > Clostridia > Eubacteriales > Oscillospiraceae > Ruminococcus > Ruminococcus sp. D54t1_190329_F1. The sequence goes on along the minus strand of NZ_JADNDC010000021.1, from coordinate 72,311 downwards.
GTTTTCCCAGATCTGCATGAGCACGATACCCGGCTTATCCATGGTGCCTTTTACCAGACTGTAGATGGTATAAATGTACCCCTGGTATTCAATTTGTTTCCCATCTGCGATATCCAGGAGTGTTTTGATTATTTTCACAGCGTATTCCTTGAAGTTTACACGCTGTACGTAGCTTTTGTCTGTTTCCACTTCGATCCAGCCGTAGTATTCCAGGCGGCGCAAAATGCCGTTAGCCCGGCTTCGGCTGTCATCAGCCTGGAATTCTTCTTCCACCAGCTGGGCCGCATTTTCCTGTCCAAAATAAAATTCCAGCTCGTCTACCAGCACTTCTCTTTCCACGCCAAAGGAGAACTGGTGTTCCATAATGGCAAAAAGGCGGCTGATACATTCCCAGTATACAATTCGGTTTGGAGAAGATAATGGGACAAAAAAGTTGTCGGGGATTATGTGAAACATAGGGTGTCCTTTCTTTAAACGTAAAACAAGGGACAAACTGCTTTGTCCCTGAAATCTTTCTTTATTTTAGCATAGCCGGTTTTATTGTACAAGGTTTTCTCAGTTGCTATTTAGTGTGTTAAAAGTTCTTCAGGAGGGACGCATTTGGACAATGTGTATTACTCTCTCGCCGGCGCAACGCTCCAGCAAACTAATCGCTAACTGCGACTAATGCGTTCGGGAGAGCCCTCACGCATAAGTCTCCGTAAGCGCTGGATTTCGCTTGCGCTAAGGGCGCGCCTGAAATGGCTCGCTGGAGTAATACACATTGCCCAAATGCTGTGTGTCGGCTGGAACTTGCTGGTTGGCAAGAACTTTTAACGAAGGGGAGGGGGAGTGATTGGTTTCCCGATACTTTCTTGACAACGATAGATTAGAAAAACCAATAAAGTTGCGGGATACCAACTACTTCACCCCACCCCCGTTGTTGTCGTTACTGTTTCTTTCTTCCCTTTTCAGTAACCAGCGATTTTGCAATGTATATTCGCAAGCCGCGCATTTCAGGAGCGGTTTTAGTGGAGGCGAGATCCATGACTTACGGAGACTTAGGCGCGAAGGCTCTCCTGAGCGTCTTAGTCGTAGTTAGTCATTAGCTTGCCGGAACGTTGCGACGCGCGGCGGTGAATATACATTGTGAAATCGCGTCCGGGATAACGACCAACCAATTAAATAGCAATTCTCAATATACCTAATATTAGCAAATGTGCCGGATAAAAAATGTAGAAGAACCACTTAGAAAAGGTTCGATGTTTTTCGGAGCGCTTTCCGTTGTAGAGATAGATGATGCAAAGTGCTGAGAGCAAAATTCCGGCGGTGGCGCCGAGGGACTGGATAACAGCCCTGGCAGGAGTGGTCTGCTCCATGTTTTCTACAAGGTTTAACAGACCAAAGAACAGCATTGCCTTTCCGAAAACCTTCCATAAAAGTTTTTTTCGTTCAGGATTCTGGCCGCCAGCCAGATGGCTTTTCTGATCAGCATTCCGGCCGCCGGCTGGCAGCATTTTCCCCTGTGCATCCCGGAGGCCACCGCTTGCGAACCAGTAGGTGAAGATGGGGGCAAGAAGGGCCCAGTCACTGTAGGCGGAGGCAAATACCAGGCCCAAGATGCAGAGTATCCGCCGGGTTCCTGAAGGGATCTTTTCCATTGCATAAAGAATCAAAAAGCATAGAAAAAGGGTGAATAGCATGTTCATGTTTACGAAACTGATGGTTCCTTCTTCTGTAAATGCAAGACAGAAGGGAATTTCGGAGATCAGGGCAAACAGCAGAAGCCGTTTGCCGTATTTCTCTTTGGAGCGGGTGTAGCCGTAGCCTTCTACCAGAAAGTAGCACATAGTGATAGCGGTAAAATAACCCACGTCCACCATCACCTCAAAAAGGAAGGTACCTGGTTCCAGGAAAATGTTTGCAATATGGTTTAATAGCATGGTAAACATGGCTGCATATTTAATCTGGTCCCGGTTCATGCCTCAAAAATCCTCATCAGCATATCCGCCATACCCACAGAGTATCCAGCTGCTGCAAAAATGCCCTGGCAAGGGCCTTCGGTAATGACCATAAGCGGCAGCTTCTCGGAATCTACGTACATGCGGCGGGCGGTCATTTCCTTGTCCTTGCCGAAATCGTGGAAGTACACCTGAATTTCAGGGAACAGTTCCAGACATTTCACCATAGTAGCATTCTTTAAAGAATCTTTACTGCGAAGGATAAATATAACCTGCTTTTGGATTTTTTCATATTTTTCTTTCAAATCCATCATTTCATTGAGGATGTGCTCGGTAGGCTCGCGGCCCTCTTCTAACCAGAAGAGAATATTGCGCGCAACCAGACTATTCTCCCGTTTGGCAGCGTCTCCAAAGGCTACAGCCGCATCCAGCCCTTCGTCTGCCTTGCAAGGAACATCTATGTGCTCTGCATCAGACAGTTCGCAGCGCCTTCTTCCCGTCAATTCAGACACCAGCACCTGATTTCCAGCCCGATCGGTCAGCTTGGAATCCGGAATGGAATGACGGTTGAACATTTCCTTCAGACAATACTCCCGAAGCTCCAGTTCCACCCGCTTCGTCTCATCTTTTTCAATATGAAAATCGTATCTTTTTCCCAGAATGTTTCCATTTGGCAGACGGTTTCCAGTCAGGATCCGGTAATCTCCCGGCATAATATCCAATTCCAGTTTTCCAGCTTCCCACTTGCGGTCGCTGAAATCCAGGGTAAGGTATCCTCTTCCGTCTGTCACCGCAATGGTCCAGTTCTGGAAATAATTCCAGTCCCCTTTTTCCCCGGCGAAGACTGTAAGATGGGATTCCTTCCGGCTCTCTTCCAATACTGCTACAAACCTCATTCCATCCCAATATTCAATAGCTCCATCAGCAGGATTCAGACGTGCCGGGATTCCCAGAGTTCTGGCGATTGCCACGAAAAGCACCTTGTGGGATTTCTCTCCGGCAATTCCAAGCTCCAGTGCTGCACCAGGAGTGGTGTATGCAGTCAGGCGCTCTTTGTCATTGCGGACTGAAATGTTCTCTTCGATCCAGGTCCAGATGCTCTTGGGATCTGCTTCAAAGGCATCCCTCTGCCCCTTGTCAAAATAGCCCAGGATCTTCTTTCTCCACCTGGTAAGAACCTCATTTTCCACGCGGGGATTCCATACATATGGAATGTAAATCTCATCTGGATTAAATTCGCGATAAACCGAGGCCTCCTGATAATGGCCCTCCAGCACTTCTGGAAAAGCATCCCTTCTATCTTTCTCAGACAAAACAGCCATCATAGGCTCCACTTCCTTCATGGTATGTCCAAAAAGGCAGCGCTTCCACAGCGGCTGGAATTTCTCAATCTTACGTCGACAGTGTTCTGCCTCAGCGGCAATCCGGCGATTATTCTCTTCTTCCTGTTCTTGGGTAATATTCCAGCTTATTCTGCCGGTATCCTCCGGTGCATTCATGTCAAAATCCACCCAAAGCTCATCTTCATATTCCTCACCAAGAGTACAGGTAAAATGGTCGTCCTCTCTTGTGTCGATTACCTTTTCCCCGTAAGCACCATCATAAACAGCACAGATCAGCAGGCTTCCAAAACCGGTTTCAAAGGAAATACAGCCATTTTTGTCTGCTTCCATTATTGCAATCGGGGAAAATTCCCCATAGTTCATTACCTCAGCCCGTACTTTTGCCCCAGCAGCCGGAGTTCCATCCAGATCTTCCACTGTAATAGTGATCCACCTGGTTTTGGCATATTTACCAAGAAGATTGATGATCCGGTTCATTCCGTCTTTTCCGATCACTTTTTCGTCTGGCATAGCGCGGTCATACCATCTGGAGCCGATCATCATGGCCCTGGATGCTGCATTGGTAAACCAGCCCTTGTCCAGAACAGCTTCTGGCTCGCAAGCTCCCAGATAATGCCAGTCGCCATCGCACCAGACCTCTACCCAGGCGTGGTTGTCATCACAGTGGGACCATCTCGGCACATACACTGGTCTTGCAGGGATTCCGGCACTTCGCATTACATTTACCACAAAGACGGCTTCCTCACCACAGCGGCCTACACCGCTTCTGTAAATTTCCAGTGCGGAGCCGGTACGCATGTCCGTTCCCTGGTACATCACTTCTCCCGCACACCAGTGATTGATTTCCAGTGCAGCTTCCACCATGGCCTTCCCCTGGACCTTATCCTTTATTTTTTTCCAGAAATAGGTACGGCATGGTTTGATTTCTTCATCATTTGTCCGATGAAAAAGCACGTAATTCAGGAAATAAAGCTCTGGATAATTCTTTACATAATGGGAATTTTCCCAGAGATAGATTCCCTGCTGCACATAATCCAGATAAGTGTCAAAGGTATAGTTTCCCACATCGCTGTAGGGCATATTGCTGTACAGATATTTCATTCCGATCACAATATCAGGACTTAGTGCTTCCATTCTCTTCTTTATCTCTTCCGCTTTTCCTGGCAGTTCCCTGGAAAAATCTTCAAAGTCTTTTTCTATCCGGTCTCTGTTTTTTTCAAGAAACATCTTATAATCTCCTCATCATTTTAAGCGTGATCACAATTTCACTCTAAACGGACATGCCGCCTGTCGGCGACATCTCCATATAGGAAAGTCAGCTGTTCCACGCCTATGGCGCTCCCACTTGGCAAAAATACTTTTGGGCGCAGACTTAATAAAATCGCAGTATTTCATATATCACAAGAGATTCTATTTTATATCAAGCATATTTATAATATTTCCATATCCAGCATCTTCTGCCAGCTGCTGGATCCCATCCCTTATTTCCTCCAGGGAATAGTTGTGCGCTTCCAGAAATTCATCCCCTTTGGATGCAGCATATTCGTAGAAAAACATAGCTTCTGCCAGAGCTTCTTTGTCAGCGTAATCGATCCGGTCAAGAAGTTCGTTCTCTGCCTCGTTGATCTCGCCTCTGTCCACCATGGTTTTCATATGGTGAAGCTTGTCTCCGGAAATCTGATATTTGGATTCTACCGGCAATTCCACCTGGACATATTTTTTCCCAAGCATGACGCTGGCAAGGACACGGGCAATCTCTTTGATCATACGCATAATGTAGTCTTTTTCGTCATCAGTGAACATAAATTTTCCTCCTGGATAAATGAGAGTTCGTGGCTTTAGGGTAGCACCTTCCCAACATCAGAACTATTTCTGACTACTCTTACTGACTGCGGCCACAAAAACCACAAAGGTTCCGCCCTGACACTTGTATGCGTCCTGGCAGAACCTTTGTCATTAAGCTTATTATTTCATTTTTGATATCCTTTTGTCAATATAAGATGAAAGAAATTCAACGCTTCCCTCCACGCCAAGAGTGCTGCTGTTCAGACTCAGATCATAGGTATGGGAATCTGACCATTTGGAATTGCAATGACTGTCGTGGTATTTCTTTCTCTTTCTGTCTTTCTCTTTGATAAAGCGCTCAGCTTCTTTATCGGTTTTTCCATAAAGACGGGCTACACGGGCAATTTTCTGATCCATGTCTCCAATAATGAAGATGGAAATCAGGCCCTCATAATCCTTCAGGATTGTCTCAGAGCAACGTCCTACAACTACAAAGGATTCTCCTTTTTCAGCCTTTTCCCGAAGAAAATTGAACTGCATCATAGCAACGTTGTCTGCCGGAGAACTGCTCATTCCTTTCACTGTGCGGTAAAGAAATTTGTTGTGCTTCATCTCGTCAAAGATTTCCAGCTCTTCTGGATTTACGTTATGGCTGTCTGCCACCTCGCGTAAAAGATTGTGATCGTATAAAGAAAGTCCATAGCGCTTGGCGATTCGCTCTGCAATTTCATGGCCTGCGCTTCCGAACTCTCGTCCGATGGAAATGATCACCTGTTTTTGTGTTTTCATGGTATCCTCCCTTCTAACCAGAGAAATCCGCTCTTGTTTCACGGATTTTTCCGGATAAAATGCCGTTAAAAGCGGGCAAGACCAACTGTCAGTTATTCATGGCATGCCAGATCTTTGGCACTGCTTTTTCTCTGATAATTGACAGTTCTACACTTCCCCCTTATGGCATTATAAATATCTAGCATAAATCATCAGCATGGAAACGAGGACAACCAGGATCGTGGCAGGTGCCATTGCCTTGCAGTATTTTCCCCATTTGATCATGTGACCGCTCTTGGCTGCTGTTGCGATACCGACTACGTTTGCAGAAGCTCCGATCGGGGTTGCACTTCCGCCGATGTCAGTACCCATTGCAAGAGCCCATGCCAGAATGGAAATATCAACTCCCTGTGCGGCTGCTAGACTGTCAATAACCGGGATCATGGTAGCTGCAAACGGAATGTTATCAATAAATGCACTTGCGATAGCAGATACCCAGATAATGATGGCGATCATTACCATCAGGTTTCCGCCGCTGACTTTTCCAATAAATCCAGCCAGGATCGTAAGGATACCGGTCTGCTCCAGACCGCCAACAACTACGAAAAGTCCTACGAAGAACAGCAGTGTCTTGTAATCAACCTTTTTCAGAAGGTCCAAAGCATCTTTTCCGGAAGTGATCAGTGTCACTGCTGCGATAAATACACCGATACAGGATACGGTAAGCCCTGTCTGGGAATGTGTTACCAGAAGGACAACAGCGCAGAGGAAGATCACACAGCTGATGGTGAAGCCCTTCTTGCTTACAATCGCTTCTTCCGGATCCGGTAACGTAGACGGATCAATTTTTCCCGCATTTTCGGTAAGCTCTTTGCGGAAAATAAAGTAAAAATAGATTACAACCAGTACCAGTGCGATCACCGCGATAAGACCTGTGTTTGTCACGAAATCTGCAAAGGAAAATCCAAGTGATGTTCCAATGATAATGTTCGGCGGATCTCCGCACATGGTTGCGGATCCACCAAGGTTGGCGCAGAAAATCTCTGCAAGGATCATTGGTACCGGATTAAATTTCAGCAGCTGTGACAATTCTACGGTAACCGCTGCAAGGAACAGGATTACGGTGATACTATCGATAAACATAGCAAGTACAAAGGACAGGAGCATAAATGTGATAAAGATCGGGATGATCTGGTATTTAACCAATTTCGCGATCTTCATGCATAACCAGCGGAAAAATCCGGAGTTTGCCATGCCTTCTACCATGATCATCATACCAGCGATGAACACGATAGTTTCCCAGTTGATTCCAGCAGAAGCTTCGCTTGCTTCACCTGCTGTGTGCCAGAATCCCGGTGAAAAAATACTATGTATGTTCAGTGTTTCAATAATTGCTGAGGGGCTGTGCATACAGATTCCAAATACAAGAATCAATGTAAGGAGCGCACATCCCAGCGTAACAATATGTCTTTCCCATACTTCTGTGATGATCAGAATGAACATCGCCAGGAAAATTACTACTGCAAAAATCTGTGCTATCATTTCTTTCCTCCATGACTGTCAAACCATGCCATCCAGATACCGACAGCAATGGCTGCAACAATCATTACTCCTATAAAAATATTAAGTAACATATAGTGCCATACCTCCAATCATATACGTTTGTTTACATGGAAAATAATTGCTCTCCACTGCAATGCTTTACTCATAATGAAAACAATTGCAGCAATCAGCAATATGAAACAATGGTATATGATCTTCAGTGCTTCTGTCCGTCCTGATGATGGATGTAACAGATGATAAACCGTCTGCCGTCAGCATCATTTCTGGTCAGCAGATGTTTCTTTGCTTTATAAAATACGGTATTCGCCAGCAGAACTGCCAGCATGATGAGCACCTGGGTTTCCACGCCTGACCTGTGGCGAAGGCGCTGGTCCGCCTCCAGCCTTACAGACACCTGCCGAAGTCCTGTCAATTCTTCTGCACTTGTCTGGGTGCTTCTGGAAAGCTCTGGTGAAATCAAAGAAGCTGAGGCCGGTTTCAGATCGTAAACATGCATAATGCTCTTCGCTTCCATGCCTGCAAAAAGCACACACAAAACCGCAACTGCCACACTGAAAAACAGGCAGACAAACCGGTTCGCACATTCGTTTTTTTTCACTTGGCCTCACCTCGATACCTAAAAAATTCGTTTTTATAATAGCAGATTTTATAAGGTTTTTCAACTGTTTTTGCAGAGGGCTGCAGGTCACCCTTTTCCATAATTATGTGCTGTTCTATATATTGGACACTTCTTTTTTTACAGGCAAAAATCGGACTGAAATGTATCTTTTCCAATGCATTTCAATCCGATTTATAATCACTCTCTTAATAAAATCCTGTTTAATTTTTACAGATTATTCAGCGTCTGTCTCCTCAGCTGCCTCGTCTGCTGTGTCAGCTTCTGCATCTGCTGCTTCTGTGTCCTCAGCCTCTGCGTCATCGCTATCCTCGAATGGGATAACGGCTCCGTCATATTTCTCGTTGATGAAGTCTTTGATCTCGTCAGATTTTAATACATCTACAAGAGCTTTGATCTTGTCGCTGTTCTCGTTTCCTTCTTTTACTGCGATTACGTTTACATATGTTTTGGCAGCTTCGGAATCAGAGGTCTCATATGCAAGTGCATCTTTGGATACAGAATAACCAGCCTGAAGTGCATAGTTTCCGTTAAGGACAATGTAAGAAGTCTCTTCTGCAACACGTGCTACCTGCTCAGCTGCAAGCTCAACGATTTCTACGTTGTATGGGTTCTCCTCAATATCGTTTACAGTTGCCTCAAGGCCAGCACCGTCTTTCAGTTTGATAATTCCGTTGTCCTGGAGAAGAAGAAGTGCTCTTGCCTCGTTTGTGGTATCGTTCGGTACTGCGATTGTGTCGCCATCTGCGATATCATCAAGGCTGGATTTTGTTCCAGGATAAATTCCAAAGGGCTCGTAGTGGATTCCGCCTGCATTTACAAGGTGAGTTCCTTTTTCCTCGTTGAAGCTGTTCAGATATGGAATGTGCTGGAAGTAGTTTGCATCGAAATCGCCGCTCTCTACAACTTCGTTTGGCTGTACATAATCATCAAATACCGTTACCTCAAGGTCGTATCCCTCTTCCTCAAGGATCGGTTTTGCTGCTTCAAGGATCTCGGAATGTGGTGTCTCGGATGCTGCTACTGTAATGGTTTTGTCATCATCTGCTGCGAAAACAACGGATGTTCCAACGGTTCCAAGTACTAATGCTCCTGTGAGTGCTGCTGCGATTAATTTTTTCATAATAAAGTTCCTCCTTATTTTTTGAAAAATATATTTAGTTTCTACATTACAATCATTTTTTATAATAAACAGGGGCTACTAAAAACTCCTGTCAATTATCGATTTTGGTTACTGCTCACAGATACCATTTCTTATAAAATAATCTGTGGCTTATTTTCTTTTATCCAGCTTGTTGGCTATGAACATACCAATTGTCTGGAAAATCTGTACCAGTACTACCAGAAGGATAACTGTCACCAGCATGATGTCCGTCTGCCAGCGGTTGTATCCGTAACGGACTGCAATGTCTCCAAGTCCGCCTCCTCCTACGGTTCCTGCCATTGCGGAGTAACCAAGGATAGTTCCTGTTACAATGGTAGCTCCTGAGATCAGGGATGTTCTTGCTTCTACCAGCATTACCCTAAATACGATCTGAAGGTTGCTTGCTCCCATGGATCTTGCAGCCTCGATAACTCCCGGGTCTACCTCATTTAAGGAAGACTCTACCATTCGTCCGATAAAAGGGATTGCCGCAATGGTAAGGGGTACGATAGTGGCTGTGGTTCCATAGCTTTTTCCTACCAGAAATCTGGTGAATGGAATGAGCAGGATCAACAGGATCAGGAATGGGATGCTTCGGAAAATATTTGCGATCACATCTAGGATCTTATATAGTACTGCGTTTGGCCGCAGACCCTCTTTGTCGGATACTTTCAGCAGGATTCCAAGGGGCATTCCAAATACATATCCGAAGAAGGTGGAAAACAGGGTCATATATAATGTTTCCCCTACACCTGCGATTATCATATCGGTTACTTGTTTCGTCCACATAATCAGTTCGCCTCCCCTATCTCAAGTCCACGTTCTGTAAGGAATTTCTTCATCTCCGGTACATTGGTACTGTCACTCATGAACTGGAGGATCATTTCTCCTTTGGCTACACCGCCTACGTTTTTGGTGTTTGCCTTCAGAATGTTTACAGGTTCGTGGAAGGTTAATATAAGGTTTGCGATTACTGGTTCGAATGCGGAGTTCTCAGAGAATACGATTCGAACGATTTCGCCGTCCTGGATTTCTGACTGGGTAAGCTTTTTGCTTTCTACGTCGTTTCCAGAATCCTTGCTAATCAGTTCTTTGGCTACCTGTGATTTCGGGTGGCTGAAGATTTCTTCTACAAGGCCTTGTTCTTTTACTTCACCGTCTTTCATAATTGCCACATGAGTACAAATCTCACGGACAACTGACATCTGGTGGGTAATGATCACGATGGTGATTCCAAATTTCTGGTTGATGTCCTGCAAAAGTTCAAGTATGGAGGATGTGGTCTGGGGATCCAGGGCGCTTGTGGCTTCGTCGCAAAGTAAGATCTGCGGATCGGAGGCCAGGGCTCTGGCGATTGCCACTCTTTGTTTCTGTCCACCGGAGAGCTGTGCGGGATAGGCTTTCGCTCTGTCTGCCAGTCCTACGATTTCCAGAAGCTCCAGGGCTTTTGCTCTTGCTTCGGCTTTTTTCTTCCCCTGGATGTACAGTGGGAAGCAGACGTTTTCCAGTACGTTTTTCTGCATGAGCAGATTGAAATGCTGGAAAATCATTCCTATTTTCTCTCGCTCTTTGCGGAGTTCTTTGGGGGAAAATTCGCTGAGGGATTTTCCGTCTATTAATACTTTTCCTTCGGATGGTACTTCAAGAAAGTTCATACATCGTACCAGGGTACTTTTTCCTGCACCGGACATTCCGATGATTCCGTAGATGTCTCCGGTTTCAATGGAGAGACTTACGTGGTTCAGGGCTTGTACGGAACCGTCTTTGGTTTCGAAGGTTTTGCTCACATCTTGGATTAATATTGAAGACATGTCTTTCCTCTTTCCTTTAAGTGGTGTTTCATCGTCGATATGGTTACTATAACACAATTGGAGTAAAAGTGTTAATTCTTAAAAGTTAGGACTAGTTATAGGGTAAAGCTATAGCTAAAGTGGACGCCAGCGGGGGAGGGATAAATCACGCTCGCCGTCGCAACGTTCTGGTGAGCTAATGACTAACTGCGACTAATGCGCTCGGGAGAGCCCTCTCGCATAAGTCTCCGTAAGTCATGGATCTCACCGCCACTAAGGGCGCTCCTTAAATGGCTCGCTTAGATTTATCCCTCCCCCACTGGCTGTGTACTGGGTGTTGGGCAGTTGAGCGCAGCGGACGTTTGGGCGGGAAGGCGCTGCGCTGTTTCCGCCCAAACTGAAAGTGGGGGGGGTAGGGGGGGTAGGTTCAGCTTTAGTTCCAAATGGAAGTTTATGTAAGTGTGTGGATTATCGTAATGCTTTGTCTTTGTATTTGGCAATTTCTTCCAGGTACTTCTGTCCTAACTTACTGATCGTGGTGCCTTTTCTTGCAAGGTAGCCGATGGTCATGACCTCGTCGGAGTCTAGCTTCACGGCGCAGTAGTCGGAGCCGTTTAGTTCTTCGCAGATGATTCCGGAGCAGAGGGTGTAGCCGTTGAGGCCTACCATCAGGTTCAGGAGGGTGGCGCGGTCGTTGGCTTTGATAAGGCGTTTGTATTCGTAGGTGCTCAAGACTTCTTCGGCGAAGTAGAAGGAGTTGTAGGTGCCTTGCTCGAAGGAGAGGCAGGGGTACTCGCGAAGGTCTTCCAGGGTGATCAGGTCGCGGTCGGCAAGGGGATGGCCTTTCCACATGTAGACATAGATGCTGCATTCCAGAATTGGGTGGAATTCCAAATTGAACTCGTGGAAAAGTTTCTCAAGGACTTTGTGGTTAAAGTCGTTCAGGTAAAGGATGCCGATCTCGCTTTTGAAGTCTTTTACGTCGGTGATGATGTCGTAGGTGCGGGTTTCGTGGACGGCGAATTCGTATTCGTCCATTCCGAACTGCTTCACCATTTCCACGAAAGCATTTACTGCGAAGGTGTAGTGCTGCATGGAAACACTGAATTTCTTCTTGGTATGTTCCTTGGAAACATATTTGGATTCGATCAGCTCGTACTGCTCTACCACCTGGCGGGCGTAGCCTAAGAATTCCTCGCCTTCAGGGGTTACGGAAATTCCACGGTTGGTCCTGCGAAAAAGCTCCACTCCGATTTCCTCCTCCAGTTCACGGATTGCTGAGGACAAACTTGGCTGTGATATAAAAAGATTCCGGGCAGCTTCATTCATAGAATTGGAATTCGCCACCGTAATCGCGTAACGAAGTTGTGCCAGAGTCATATGGATTCCTCTTTTCTGTATTGTTCTATTTTACAGGTATGCACCTGTGTTTTCTTATCATAATTAATTCCGACTAACAGCAAGTTTCCCTTGTATTCTTCCAGACTGCGACAGTATTCTTTCTCCTTAATTTGCTGGATTGCACCTTCTGCGTTTTTATCCCATTTTAATTCAACTACCAATGCTGGTTTATCTAAGAAGCGCTTTCTTGGAACATAAACAATATCTGCAAAGCCTTTTCCCCCTGAGAGTTCCCGGTGTACTGTGTAAAAATTACGTGCTGCATAAAGTGCAAGCGAAATGGTATAGCTAAGCGCATTTTCGTCATTATATTGGAGATGAGATGTTTCAAAGTGCGCCTGCCTAATGCCCTCTGCGACCTGCTCTTCTCTTCCCTGCCATATGGCTTGCAATGTATCTGCTGAATTTTTTAATGCTTTAGAAACTTCACCCCAATCAGACACAGCAATAGCGCTTACATATTCGGAACGAATCTCCTCATTTGGAATAAAAACTGTTTTATCTGCATAACGATACCCCAGATAGCCCAAGTGAATCAACAGTGTAAGTACATCATCCTCTGTTCTGAAAGTTGTCATATCATTTGTAAAGCTTCTGGTGTTCACTGGTACTGTTTCTCCAGCAATCATACTTAATATATCATCCCGGAGTCCTTCAAAATTCATATCAATATAAATCTGCAATGCCTCAAAAGTCTCTGTCTGATTCCAATAATTTCCCAGTTTTCCAAGGCGCATGCAGCTCACAACCGACTTCGGGCTGTATACAGATTCTACTTCTTCAAAAGAATAACCATCATACCAGTTTTTGATCTCATTAATATCCATCTGATACTTCTGGCAAAGTGCTTCTACTTCTTTTTCTGTAAAACCTACATATTCAGCCAAGGGGCCCGGATCAATCATTGAAAATTCATCGAACATATTCAGTGCACTGTGGGTTCCGTATTTCTTTATTGGCAAAATTCCCGTCATATAGGCAAGATAAATGTATTCTTTATCCTTAAGCAGATCACGCAGAAAATCAAGGTAAATCTCCTGCGCAGCCTTATCATGTTTGAACTCCCGGAAAATACAATCCCACTCGTCAATAATAACTATAAAAGGGCACTCACTTTCTGCAAAAATATCCTGCATAGTTTCCGCCAGATCATTTTCGTCATATAATTCCACCTCAGGGTACTGTTTCTTCAATTCGCGGATTACTTTGCCTTCTACTCTCTCCAACAATTCCTTCACATTTGAACTTCTGCTCAAAAATTCCTGCATGTTCAGAAAAATGGTATCGTATTTATTCAAATGTTCCTCAAAGCTTTCATCCTTGGCAATTTCCAAACCGGAAAAGAGTTCTCTGGAATCACAGCCCTTACTGTAATAAGCCGTAAGCATATCTGCTGCCATAGACTTTCCAAAACGCCTTGGTCTGCTGACACATACACAGGACTGCAGCGTATCGACAATACTATTTGTATATTTTATTAATCCTGTTTTATCCACGTAAATATCCGAATTCACCGCTCTTTTGAATTTATTATTCCCCGGATTCAGGTAGCTTCCCATAAGACAGCCGTCCTTTCTGCGATTTTGCGTTACCAATAAACAATAACAATTTTCTTCTATATTAACACAGCACTGCGATTTATTCCACTGAGGATTTTTGCCAGTCTTTAATACGAAAAAAGGGTGTATGACTAAAAAAGCCAAACACCACATTTCTATAGCCCGAGAATGGTACACAGCCTGACACCTTTTTGAAAAAAGCTTTCAGCCGCATCCCTCCTCTTATTCTGTATAACTATTCCCATTCTCATCCGTCCAGGTTCCGTCGCCGTTGTCAATATAACCAGTGCCATTATCATCCATATAGTAATAATCTCCATTAGTTGTTTCTGTAACTGTCACACCGTTTCCATTGGCATCCTGTAATACATGCTGCTCTAACTCGGCACCAAAATAATGGGTACTGTCATTTAAGGACTGGTAGGTCTTTCCATTTTCATCTGTAAAATAAACATCGTCATCGGTGCTGTATTCCATACCGTCAGCATCTACATATTCGCAGTCATAATTTTTATAAATTGTTCTTTCTACAGAAACTGTATTTCCATCACTATCATACAGGGTGATTGTTGTGGTGGAAAGAATATCGGATGTAGCATCTGTTGTGGCAGTTGTGGTATTACTTGTCGTACCAGCTGTGGCATTACCTGCTATACTGGCTGTGGTATTCCCTGCCGCACCACCTGTGGTATTACCTGCTGTACTGGCTGTGGTATTCCCTGCCGCGCCACCTGTAGTATTACCTGCTGTGCTATTTGCGGTATTACCTGCTGCACCACTTGCAGTATTACCTGCCGTACCAATGGAACTTACAGTATTTGATCTCTTCGTGGATGAAGAAGCCTTTTTATTTGAAGATACTATATTTGCAGCAGAATCAGAGGCAGAATTTCCGGTATTTTCTAAAGTTCCAGCTGAACAACCACTTAATGTCACCGCCGCCATAAGTGCTATCATTTTAACCAGTTTCATTTTCATAGTAAAATCCCCTTTCATTTTCTACTTTTGTAGAAGTCGGTTATATACTACATCTGTAGAAATTAAATGTCAATCACTTTTTCTACAATCGTAGAATTATTTAGGTTTTACTTCTGATATTCTTAATTCCAGATTACGCCCCAAAATCATTCCCACAATTTGCATGCCCCCATTATGAAACCCTCATCCAGGCAAAAACAGGAAGGATGCAACTCGCCAAGAATTGCATCCTTCCTGTTTTAAAACTATTTGTTTTACAACTATTTCTTTTACAACAAGCCTTTTATATTTCATATTCGGCAAAAAAATTTTATCACAACCAAGAATATTACTCAAACTCTTCCTCGGATTCCTCACTGCTCTCCCCGCCCATCCGCACACGGATTCCGTTGATCTCTACGTCTTCCATAGGAATCACCAGACACTTGCGGCCGTCAATGATCCTGGTCTCCACCAGTTCCACTTTATCTGGTTCAACATGGATCACTACATCCGGAGTTTTGATCTCGAATTTACGGGTATTGGTAATATTAGAGGCTACCATGGTGGCTTTTTCACCGGCTACAGCCTCATACTGGTTATCAAAAGTTTCCAGTTTCTCGTCTTCTACACCGCAGTCCTCAAAGAGACGTTTCACCTCAGACTGAGTGAGCACAACCGGGTCTGGGGAATCTTTCTGTGCTTCAATGATCTCGTTCAATTTCTCATGGATTCCAATAACGGTGTCATACTGGCAGTCGTCACCAAGGGTTTCCTCCACCAGCATGTTGAAAGAATCACGCTGTCCGCCTGCAGAAAGCGGAGCAGTACAGCCAAACACTTCATCCACAAAAATATCGTGAAGCTGCTCTGCATTCTTAGAATAGTAGAGCATGCCGTGGATGTCTGTGCTTCTGTCATTAAATAACGGGAAAAGGAAGCCGTTCTCTGGCATTTCCACGATCCAGTCACGGATACGGTCCTGGATCAAATTTGCCTCCGCATTGTAGCAAAGACCTGCCTTAGACAGCTTCACTGGACAGATACTGCAAAGAAGGTGCTCATAAATCTCTTCAGAAGCATCATCCATATCGATTCCATCTGAAGTTCTTCCCGGGATATCGTACACAGCGTGTACCAGGATTATGTAGTAATTTTCCGGATAATCGTAATTTTCAATAATTTTGTCATAAAAGCTCTCGATTAAAGCGTCATCCTTCAGTTTACTGGCGCGGAGCTTCATGAGAAATTCGTGTTTGCCGCCCTCTTTTTCCTCTGCCAGTGGGAATTCCATATTCATCAGGTTCTTTCCAAGAGTACCAGAAAGGGTTTTCTTGAATATTTCAAAATATTTGAACATTTCTTCCTCCGAAAGGGAAAGGAATGCTTCTTTCAGTTCTGTTTTTTTATTCTTTTCAGCATCCACATAGCATCCACAAATTCTGGTAATGTTGCAGTTGGCTGGTGTCAGCTGTTTCTTGATTTCAGAAATTTCTTTTTTGTTCATTTATATATGTCCTCCAGTATTCCAGAAAATATGTTTTCAAAACCGATATCCCATCTCTGATATGAATTTGAGTCTGTTGCCTTGCTCTCCATTCATAAAGATTCTCTGAAAGTATTATCAGCTCTATGATTTCAGCTTTTTTATTTTAGCTTAACACTCCAGAAAATTTCAAGACTTACTTACAGGAACAATAAATCATGATTAATGGTCGTATAAAATAACTCCTTAAACTTCTCCATATCCCGTGTCTGTCCCAGCGCCCACATCATTTTCGTCACAGACGCCTCCAGCGTCATATCATACGACTCCAGCACCGGGAACCGTTCCTTGATGACCTTTCCAACCTGATAAACTTCCATGTCGCTTCCCTCATGGGTAACCTGGGTCGCCATGCACACAGGCTTGCCAGCTTCAATCCAATGCGCGATCGCATCTATAAAATTATCATTTTCGTAATGAGGCAGACCGCCTACGCCGAAGGATTCAATGATCAGTCCGGAATAAGAGGGAAAAAGAGCATCCAATACTTTCCCGTCAATCCCCGGAATCAATTTGAGCAGAAAAATCTTCTGATTCATCTCATGATAAAACACCAGTGGCTTGGTGGACTGGTCTTTGTCATCAATATAAAAAATAATCTTCTGATCGTGAATGGATGCAATATCCGGATAATTAATACTGGAAAAGGCATTGTAACTTTTGGAAAATTCCTTCTTTGCTCTGGTTCCTGCGATCACTTTTCCCCCAAACACAATGGAAATTCCATGAGCGCGGTCGTGAGAGGCAAAGCGGAGACTGTCCAGAAGATTGGAACGTGCATCTGTAATTGCCAGGTCAATAGGTTTCTGGGCACCGGTAATCACGATAGGTCTGCGGTTATTCTGGATCAGATAAGACAAAGCAGCAGCTGTATATGCCATAGTGTCCGTTCCATGGCAAAGCACAAAGCCATCATAAAATTCATATTTGGATTCGATCAGTCTGGCCAGCTTCAGCCAATGGTCTGCACACACATTGGTACTGTCCAGGGCAAAAGGCTGAACGGTATCAATGGTGCAGAATTCCCGGGCTTCAGGAATATATTCCAACAGCTCATCTGCGGAAATCTGCGGTGCCAGCCCCTCTGCTGTATATTTGGAAGCAATGGTTCCCCCGGTTGCAATAAGAAGTATCTTTTTCATGTTGTCCCCCTGTGTAATTGTTATCCACATGTTCAATCTGCTGTACCTGCATTTTCTGAAACCTTACTTTGTAGCGAAAAGCTTTTTTCATAAGTATTTTACTTTGTATAGACAAAGGGCCCGCCCGAATCACCCCAGGCAGGCTCTTTTATCATTTTCTCCACTTTATATAATCTCAATTCTTTCAGAAAACATTTTGCAATACATACGATACAACAAGTTTCGATCTTTATCTCACTTTTAGTTCTCCTCAGTTGTCTCTTCTGCAGTATCCTCTGCGTTCTCCTCAGAATCAGCGCTCTCGCTGCTGTCCTCGGCCTTGCTGTCTGCACTGTCCTCTTCTGCAGTCTCGTCTGTACTGTCAGCGCTGTCTGTGGTATCAGCTTCCTCTGCGCTGTCGCTCTTTGCAGCATCTGTCTCAGCAGTATCAGCATCCTCGTCCTCATCTGCTGCCTCGGCATCCTCAGAAGTAGTATCCTCGGTAGCATCTGTTGTATCAGCTGCTGCATCTTCACTTGTATCCGCTGTAGTCTCCTTAATTGTAAAGCTGTGCTCATCTGTAATTGTCAAAGTAGAAAGCACCTTATCATTTACAGTAATATCAGCATCATCCAGCCATTTCTGAGTTGTCTCGGAATAGTATTCGCTGCGCTTGGTGTTCTCAAGGGACTCTTTCTTGGAAGCGGTTGCATCCTCGTCTTTTACTTTGTCCATCCGAAGTACATATACGCTGCTATCAGTCTCAACCAGCTCGTCGTAAACCTCTCCATCCTTCAGAGTTCTCAGCGCTTCTACAACAGCGTCATCATAAGAATTGGAAATATCCTCATCATCACTGTCATTTGTGAAAATAGTTCCGGTCAGTCCGCTGTAAGTATCATCAACAGCCTTGGCTGTCTCGCCCATGTCTGCTGTCGGATCCTCTTTCATCTTATCCAGGATCTCCTGTGCCTGCTCCTTGCGGGTAGCAATATCATCATCGGTAAGGTCATCTCCACTGATGGAAATACTTACATAGCTGAAAGAAGACTGCTGTGCCTCCTCATCCGTTATGTTAACCTCAGCCTCGTTGCGGATCGGATCGTAAATTCTCTGACGATAAGTCTCAAGCTCCAGAAGAGTCTTAACCTGATCTTCGGAAACAGCAAGCTCCTTCAGAGTGTCCTCGTCATTGTCCTGCATAAACTGTGCTGCTGCATCTGCAATAGCAGTCTCATCATCAGAAGTAACCTCAACGCCATAGTCTGCTGCCTTCTCCTTCATGATGTACATCAGCTCAACCTGCTCCAGGAACTGTCCTACAGCCTGCTCACCGTACGTAGTACCAGCATCCTCATCTACTACCTGGCTCCAGATATTTCCTGCACTTCCCATAAAGCTCTTATACATGGCAACGGTCTGTGCCTGTGACTCACGTGCATACAGACTTACAACACCCATAGGAATGTCTGTGCCATCTACAGTCGCAACGGTTTTCTCTCCATCTATAGACTTACTTCCACATCCGGAAAGCATTCCAATTGCCATTACGCCACTTAATGCCACTACGGTTGTGTTCTTCACGATTTTCTTCATATTGATCACCAATTACCCTTTCACTGATGTGCCGCTTAGTCACCACGCACAGCCGACATGATTTCCCAATGCGGACACGCTAATAAGAGTATAAAACTTTTTTCCCATGAGGGCAAGTAGAAAGGGGAAAATCTGATAGAATTCACACAATTTTCGCGAATTTCCATCGGATCTTCCCCACCCAAAACCTACTTTAAATCAAAATATCCGAAAGCATTCAACAGCCCAGCCGTCTACTACTTTTCGCTCTTTCCTTCCTCTTCCACCAATTCCATCAGTTCCTTTGCAAACACCGTCAGCGCCTGCACAATATCCCCCACCGGTGCAAACAGGAACTTCGGTTCTTTATCCGGTTTAAACTGCAGCTGTCTGCGGTACTTGGCAACCAGCGGCGGAATTCCTTCCGGGTTCAGATGTGCATTTTCGTAAAGGGTGATCCTGATCTCACGCTGCATCTGCTTGATTTCCGTAATGTAGCCCTGATGTGCCAGTGCTTTCAGTCTTGCAATAGCCAGCAGATTCAGCACTGCTTTCGGCGGCTCCCCAAACCGGTCGATCAGCTCTTCCAGCATATCATCATACTCCTGCTGGGACTCAATCCCTGCAATGCGCTTATAAATATCCAGTTTCTGGAATTCATTGCTGATGTAGGTGTCCGGGATAAAAGCATCCATATTCAGGTCAATGGTAGTCTCGAAGTCTTCCATGGTATGAATACCCTTTGCCTCCTTGACCGCCTCGCTAAGCATTTTACAGTAAAGATCATAGCCCACTGCGTTCATATGCCCATGCTGCTGTGCTCCCAGCAGATTTCCAGCCCCTCGAAGCTCCAGATCACGCATGGCGATCTTAAATCCGCTTCCCAGATCTGTAAACTCACGGATAGCAGAAAGTCGTTTTTCCGCCACTTCCCGAAGCATGGTGTTCCTTCGGTACATCAGAAACGCATACGCTGTCCTGTTGGAACGTCCGATCCTGCCTCGCAGCTGATAAAGCTGGGAAAGCCCATACTTGTCAGAATCATGGATGATCATGGTATTTACATTGGAAATATCCAGTCCTGTCTCGATAATAGTAGTGGAAACCAGCACATCAATGTCCCCATTGATAAAGTCATACATAACCCGTTCCAGTTCTCTCTCGCTCATCTGTCCATGGGCAAAATCCACCCTTGCGTCCGGCACCAGCTTGGAAATCCGCAGGGCAACCTCATCAATATCTGTAACCCGGTTATAAACATAATAAACCTGGCCGCCTCTTCGCAGTTCTCTTCCGATAGCTTCCCTGACAGTCTCCTCATCATACTCCATCACATAAGTCTGGATCGGCATACGATCCATAGGCGGCTCCTCCAGCACACTCATGTCACGGATTCCGATCATACTCATATGAAGGGTTCGTGGAATGGGTGTCGCAGTCAGAGTCAGAACATCAATATCCTTTTTCAGCTGCTTGATTTTCTCCTTGTGAGTAACGCCGAAACGCTGTTCCTCGTCAACGATCAGAAGCCCCAGATTCTTATACTCCACATCCTTGGAAAGAACTCTGTGGGTACCGATCACAACGTCTACCTGTCCTTTTTTCAGATCCTGCAAAGTCTTTTTCTGCTGGGCAGGTGTACGGAATCGGCAAAGCAGATCCACGCGCACCGGAAACTCCTTCATTCTCTGGACAAAGGTGTTGTACACCTGCTGCGCCAAAATGGTAGTTGGTGCAAGGTAAACAACCTGCCGGCTCTCCTGCACCTCTTTAAACGCTGCGCGAAGAGCAACCTCCGTCTTACCATATCCAACATCTCCGCACACCAGACGATCCATGATCTTGGTGCTCTCCATATCCCGCTTGGTATCCTCGATGGCGTTCAGCTGATCCTCTGTCTCCTCATATGGGAACATTTCCTCAAATTCCTTTTGCCACACTGTATCCGGACCGCACACATAACCTTCTTTTTCCTGGCGCACAGCGTAAAGCTCCACCAGCTCTTTGGCGATATTTTTGACAGCGCCCTTTACCTTGGACTTCGTGCGGTTCCACTCCTGGGTTCCCAGCTTGTTCAACTTCGGTGCCTTGGCTGTATCTGCGCCGGAATATTTCTGCAGCGCATCCAGCTGCGTTGCCAGAATATACAGATTACTTCCATCACGATATTCAATCTTGATATAGTCTTTTAAGACCTTATCTACTTCAACTTTCTCAATTCCACGGTAAATTCCCAGTCCATGCTTTTCATGGACCACATAATCCCCGATAGACAGCTCTGCAAAATCCTGGATCCGCTTGCCGTTGTAGACTTTTTTCTTTTTCTTTTTTTTCTGCTCCTGGCCGAAAATATCGGACTCTGTGATCACCGCAAATTTGATCAGCGGATACTCAAAGCCTTTCCGGGCGTGTCCATAGAGAACCATAATTTCCCCTGGATTGATCACGCGGTCATAATCTGAACCGTAAAAAGCATTCAGCTCATGCTCCTGCAAATCCTTTGCCAGACGCTCCGCCCTTGTCCTGGAACCGGAAAGCAAGGCAATCTGGTAGCCTTTTTTCTTATACTTTCTCAGATCCTCCACCAGAAGCTCAAAGCTGCTGTTATAAGAAGTTACGCTCTGCACCGTCAGATTATATTTCTCCGGGGCAAAATTCCACTCCACGCCTCTTGGCTCCAATGCCGACAACGACACTGCACGAAGTTTATTCAGCTCTTTCTGAACCTTGGAAAATTCACAAAGCCACTGAACCGGAAGGTTCTTTTCTCCTTTTTCTTCACGATGTGTGCGGCTGGCGGCATACTCTTCCTCCACGCCCAGTCCGTTTTCCAAAATACGGTTGGGTTCATCCAGAAACAGAAGCATTTTTTCCCTGGGAAAATAATCCACAAAAGATACCATCTTTTTGCCGTTATTCCACTCCACAGCCGGATAAATGGCAATCTCATCCAGATTTTCAAGAGAGCGCTGGCTCTCTGCGTCAAAGCTTCGGATAGAATCCACTTCATCTCCCCACAGCTCAATTCTCCATGGATTCTCTTCTGTAAGGGAATAAATATCTACAATACCACCGCGCACAGAAAACTGTCCCGGCATTTCCACCTGTCCTACGCGTTCATATCCAAGCTGTACAAGGGTATTTTTCAGTACATCCATGTTGATCACGCTGTCAGAATAGAAATGAAGCACCTTTTTCCCGATTTCTTCCAGGGGCATCAGATAGTCCATACAGCCGTCAATGCTGGTAACCACAGTCAGTTCCTTCTGCTCCAGAAGTGCCTTTACCACACACATTCTCTGGCGGATCAACAGATTTCCCTGAATATCTGCCTGGAAAAAGAGAAGATCCTTCGCCGGGTAAAACATGGTATTTTTGTCATAAAAGCGCAAGTCCTCGAAGATTTCCTTAGCCTGGCGCTCATCTCCTGCGATCACAAGGCGCATAGGTGTTTTGCCGGAAAGCCCATGGATCAGATGTGCCTTCTGGGATTCCAGGCAGCCTGTGATCTGCACAATGCCCTGATTTTTCTCAAGGCTTTTCTCTATTTCTTCAAATTCTGCCATCCCCTTCAGGGGCTGGGTAAATGAAAGCATGGCTTTCCTCCTTTTCTCAAAAGCCTCACCTCAGAGCCCACCCAAAACATGAAACCATTCCTGCAAGTTATCTGCACGTCATAATTTTCACAAAGCTTTTGGGGGACGCTCCAGGGGCAAAAGAAGCCCAGCTTGTTGCTGGACTTCCTTTGTTACTCAGTAACCCTCTTTCGGTTGTATTCATTCATCGCCGCATCCGGACCATCTGTTATGATTTTTTCTACAGCGTCTGCTGCAAACTCAATTGCTTCATCCACGAGCTTGCGGTCCCCGGATGAAAAACGGCCAAGCACATGGTCTGCCAGATTCCATCCTTTTGGTTTGGCTCCTACACCAATTTTTACACGCATAAATTTCTGTGTGCCAAGTCTGCCAATAATGTCCTTCAGACCATTATGGCCGCCTGCACTGCCCTGCTTCCGGATACGAAGCTGTCCCGGCTCCAGATCAATATCGTCCTGAATAATGATCAGCTCACTCTCCGGATCGATTTTGAAATAAGCAGCCATCTCCTGTACCGGACCACCGCTTAAATTCATAAAGGACAAAGGTTTCATAAAGATTACCTTCTCTCCTCCGATGAATCCGGAACCGTACATAGCATTAAATTTTACGCCGCCCTGCGGAATCTTATGACGTTCCACAAGCACATCGATCGTATCAAAACCCATATTGTGGCGGGTCGCCTCATACTGCTTCCCGGGGTTTCCCAGTCCAACAACTAAATACATAATCTTATTTTCCTTATTCTACTACGAAAGTCCTCCACAGCAATTCCAAAGCTCTAGAGCCGCAGCCTGCTTAACCAATAGCATAAAGCAGATGACTTTCATTTATTATCAAATTAGTTGAAATAAACCATCTCATCAGCCAGAGGTTCGCACGGGGTCACATTCTCTGCATAAAGAACAATTCCCTCGCCCTGGTACTCAGAACGGTTTTCAAAGGCAACCTTGGCAGTCACCTCAACCCACTCGCCGGGCTTCAGCTTCGGTGCATATGCACTCTTACAGATATATCCCAGGAATGAAGTATCATCTGCACAGCAGGTCATGGCAGTACGTCCCGGAATGAAGAACTTGCTGCCCATACCTCTCGGACGTCTTGCACGAGCCTTAAAGCGAAGAGTTTTTCCCACATAACGATCCGGATGATCCATAGCATCTACAAACCAGATTCCGTAATCTTCAGGCGGAATATCTACAATCTCTGCATCCAGGTCAAATGGCATCTGATCTGCGAAAATATCCGTCATCTCGCCTTCTTCGTCCTCAAAAATAACCTCTGCACTTGGGTTTACAACCTTAATGCTTCTGCGGAAGTTTGCAAGAGGATATTCTTTCTTGCTGCGGTTAAACACAACCATATCCGCATTACGAACCATATCCATAAAAATGGATTTCATATTCTGCATATATACCTGGAATGTGCTTGCATCTACACAGGTAATGTGCTGTTCAATTCCCCAGCCTGCCGGGAGCTTCATCTCCTCGAATTTGCTTACCAGCCACATTCCATTATATTCCATAACCACACGCTCCGGCTGGTGGATAATATCCAGTGCCTGAAGGCGCTCCGGTGTAAAATCTTCTTCTTTCTCAATAACCTCGACTACAACATTATCTTTTGCAAGAGCCTCTTCATCGTACTCTTCCTCTCCCTCCTCGCAGAGAATGAGAAGTGTCTTTCCCTCTGTACGGAAGTAATCCTGCTGGAGGGTAAAGCTGAGGAAAGAGGTCTTGCCGCTTTCCAGAAAGCCGGTTATGAGATAAATCGGTACTGTAATTTCATCCATTTACAGAAACCTCCCTGTATTTTTCTTAAAAGCAGTGCATTCACGTAATACCGCTTATAAACAGCAACAAATAAGCTTACAAAAAGCCTTTTATCCCGTTTATATGTCAATCATTAAGCTACGCCGAACAGCTTGGCCAGTTTCTCTTCATTTAACTTGGAACCAATTACGCAAAGACGTCCGGTGTACTCTGGTGAACCTTCACGGATCTCAGTTTCTTCCGGAACCATGTCGAAGTAGATCCAGGTTCCGTCCTCTGCCGGAAGCATTCCCTTAGCACGAAGGATCACGCCATACTCTTCAGAAGCGGAAAGGCTCTCCAGCATTTTCTCAAGCCCTTCTCTTGTAAACTTCTTAATAGTCTCACGTCCCCAGCTGGTAAATACTTCGTCTGCGTGATGATGGTGATGATCATGGTGATGTCCGCAGCCACATTCTTCATCATGGTCGTGATGATGCTCATGATCGTGGTCATGTCCGCAGCCACATTCTTCATCATGGTCGTGATGATGCTCATGATCGTGGTCATGTCCGCAGCCGCACTCGTCATCATGGTCGTGATGATGATGCTCGTGATCGTGGTCATGTCCGCAGCTGCACTCCTCATCATGGTCGTGATGATGATGCTCATGATCGTGGTCATGTCCGCAGTCACACTCCTCATCATGGTCGTGATGATGATGCTCATGATCGTGGTCATGTCCGCAGCCACACTCGTCATCATGGTCGTGATGGTGATGATGTTCATGCTCCTCTTTCAGCAGCTCATCTGCCAGAGATACCGGATGCTCCATAACCTCCAGGATTTTCTTTCCATCCAGCTTCTCAATCGGAGTGGTAATAATAGCTGCCTTCTCATTGATAGAACGAAGAAGCTCCATAGACTCCATTGCTTTCTTCTCGTCTACAATATCGGTACGGCTCATGATAATCGCGCCTGCATACTGAACCTGATTGTCAAAGAACTCGCCGAAGTTTCTCATATACATTTTGCATTTCTTGGCATCAACAACTGTAGTGTAGCTGTTCAGCTGAATATCAACATCCTCTTCCACACCCTGTACAGCCTTGATAACGTCGGAAAGCTTACCAACACCTGATGGCTCGATCAGGATACGGTCCGGATGATACTTCTCTACAACTTCCTTCAGGGAAGCACCAAAATCTCCAACCAGAGAACAGCAGATACATCCGGAGTTCATCTCACGGATCTCGATTCCGGCATCTTTCAGGAATCCCCCGTCAATACCAATCTCACCGAACTCATTCTCGATCAAAACTACCTGCTCACCTTCAAATGCTTCTTTCAGCAGTTTCTTAATAAGAGTTGTCTTACCAGCTCCAAGGAAACCGGAGATAATGTCAATCTTTACCATTTTGTATTCCCCTTTCTATTATGCCAGAAAAAGGGGACATGACCAAGTCACATCCCCTAATATATTTATCCCAATTTCACAGTTTTATGCAAATCAGCCGTTGATCATGAAGTGCATAAGCTTATCAATGTCTTCTTTCTCATATGCAACGATCTCAAGCTCCGGAATCTCACCGTTAGAGAAGATGTTCGCAAGAGATACATACTGTGATAATTTAGATTTCAGGTTCAGTCTGTCACCTTCGCCAGTTACAAGCTCTACTTTACCAGCGCAGCTGTCTACTACATCAAAAAATTTCTGAATGTCTTTAATATTAGATACCTTCATGTCAATATTCTCCTTTCAACATGTACAACTTTTTCCATTTCTTTTTGTTCGGGCTCATTATATCTCAACTTTTTCCAAATAGCAACAGGTTTTTCACCTTCTGGGAAAAAATCCCCAACAGTCACAAACAAAACCCGAATTTGCCCCATTCTTTGGGTATTTTTAATACTAAATTATCACAGCAATCTGAAAATTGTCTGTGAGAATTGTTCCTTGCGGAATTTGGCAGCTTCTAATACTGGAACACAGCAACCCCGTAAGCTGGCAGCGGATAAGCAAAGGAGAACGGACGATTGTCACAATCCTGCTTTTCTGCCTTAAATACCTTCTTCGCAGTCTGTCCGTTTTCATCCAGAACCAGTGTGTATTGTTTCTTCTTCGGCACACCAACACGGTAATCCGGACGTTCTACAGGAGTGAAATTGCATACTACCAGAAGGTTATTTCTTTTTGTAGGGGATTTCCTTACGAAGCTGTAAATACTTCTGTCCCCGTCATCTGCATTGATCCACTCAAAGCCAGACGGATCCGTATCCGTTCCATAGAGCGCAGGATATTTGCGATACATCTTCAGCAATGTCTGCACAAAATCCTTCAAATCCCGATGCTTCTCTTCCCCAAGAAGGAACCAGTCGAGTTCTCTCTCCTCGCTCCACTCTCGAAGTTGACCGAATTCCTGCCCCATAAATAAAAGCTTCTTGCCCGGATGGCAGAACATAAATGTATAAGCAGCCTTCAGATTCTTAAACTTATCATCTAGCTCACCTGGCATTTTCTCCAGCATAGACTTCTTCAGATGAACCACCTCATCATGGGAGATTACTAACACATATTTCTCACTGTAAGCATATGTCATGGAGAAAGTCATCTTATTATGGTTAAACTTACGGAAATAGGGGTCCAGCTTCATATATTCCAGGAAGTCATTCATCCAGCCCATGTTCCATTTCAGGGAAAATCCAAGGCCGTCATCCTCTGCCTTACCTGTAACCTTCGGCCATGCGGTAGACTCCTCTGCAATCATCACAGTACCATGGTTTCTTCCAAGAACCACTGTATTCAGATGCTTAAAAAACTCAATTGCTTCCAGATTCTGATTTCCGCCATATTTATTGGCTACCCACTGACCATCATTCTTTCCATAATCCAGATACAGCATGGATGCAACGGCATCCACACGAAGACCGTCCACATGACACTCCTCGATCCAGAACAGAGCATTTGCGATCAGGAAGTTCTTTACCTCCGGTCTGCCATAATTGTAGATCTTGGTTCCCCAGTCCGGATGCTCTCCCTGTCTGGGATCTGCATGCTCATAAACTGCAGTTCCGTCAAAATTCGCCAGTCCATGGGCATCCTTGGGAAAATGTGCCGGCACCCAGTCCAGAATAACCCCGATTTTCTGTCTGTGAAGATAATCTACCAGATATTTGAAATCCTGGGGTGTTCCATAGCGGGAAGTAGGCGCATAATAACCGGTGACCTGATATCCCCAGGAACCGTCAAAGGGATGCTCTGCAATCCCCATCAGCTCCACATGTGTATAGCCCATATCCTTCACATACTGGGCAAGCTTCACCGCCAGTTCCCTGTAATTGAAAAAGCCTTTCTCATTCTCCTCTGTAGCCGGATGCTTCATCCAGGAGCCAGGATGTACCTCATAGATCGCCATGGCATCCTTAGTCTCGTCAAATTTCTGACGATTCTTCATCCAGGTGGTATCTTTCCATTTGTAATCCCCGATATCCGTGATTCTGGATGCCGTTCCCGGTCTTAATTCTGCCTCATTTGCATAAGGGTCAGCTTTATAAATATGCTCCCCGTTCATTCCTACAATAAAAAACTTATACAGCTGTCCAATTTTTGCTCCAGGGACAAATGTCTCAAATACACCGATCGGACCTGCCTTTTTCATTGGAGCAGCCTGTTCATTCCAGTCATTAAACTCTCCAATTACAGAAACAGCCTGCGCATTAGGTGCCCATACAGCAAAATAAACACCTTCTTTTTTCCCTTGTTTCTCAGGATGTGCGCCAAGCTTTCTGTAAACATCATAATGGGTTCCCTGACCAAAGAGATACTGGTCAAGCTCTGTAAACTGTAATTTCTCTCCCATCAGAAAGTTACCTCCCTAAACTTTCAAATTCTTATGCACATTATAGCATACTCTTTTCCTCCATGCCACCAAAAACTTGTCTATTATTCATAAAAAATCTACATCAAAATTCATTTTTACTGTAAAAAAATACGCCTGTACTTTGACATTTTTCTCATAAGTACAAGCGTATACTATCATTCACACTATACAGCATCTGCGATTTCCGGAAGTCCCGAAGCTTAACACATATGCCAGACAGGCTCTAGAGCCTCTTATTTTCTCCGTTATTCGCCTGAGTCGCTGCTAAAATCCCCTTCGCTATTCTCACTGCCATCTGTGTATCCGTCACTTTCACTGCCGTCGCTTCCATCACCGGAACCATCACTGAAGTCGCTCTCATCTCCATTACTGCTGTCATCTGAACTGCCATCAGAAGTTCCATCTGTGGAAGAGTCCTCAGAAGAGCCATTTCCATTATATCCAGGCACATAACCTGCATCAAGGGCGCTCTGCCAGAACTCTGCATATTTTGCTGGCTGAAGGGTAACATTCTTCGCCGCTGCCATCTCACTTACCGTTACCAGTTTATATCCCTGTGCAATAAGATCTGGAATCAGTCTGAGTGCCGCATCAACTGAAGGACCATGAATATCATGCATCAGAATAACGGCTCCGTCTCCCAGATTGCTGTCATTCATAATGCCATTGTAATCCAGATCTGCATCCAGATATTTCCAGTCCAGACTGTCAATAGACCACAAAATAAAAGGTTTCCCAACTGCCGAAATAATTTCATCATTGCAGTCTCCATAAGGCGGACGAATTACCGTGGACTCCTGTCCACAGGCATCAATCAATGCCTGATCGGTATCGCCGAATTCCTTTATAACATCATCAATACTCAGATTCAGCATATCCAGATGATCCCAGGAATGGTTTCCGATCTCACAGCCAAGTTCCACCATTCTCTTCACTTCGTCCGGATACTGTCCAACCAGCTGTCCCAACATAAAGAAGGTAGCATGTGCATTGTTCTCCTCCAGACAGTCCAGAAGCTTGTCTGTATACTGTCCCGGACCATCATCAAAGGTAAGTGCGATCAAAGGGCGTTTCTTCTCAGCATTGTAAGAACCATCCTCATTAAAATAATAATCGTTTACCCCCTTGGTCACCCAGCCGGTCTGCATGTATCCATTGGAATCAAATGCATATTTCACTCCGTCAATCTCTGCAAAACCATTGGTATAATATGTACCATCTGCATTCTGATACCAGCGTCCGCTGGAATCCTCATGCCAGCCTGGAGTCAGTGAAGAAACCTTGGTCACATCGCTCTGTCCTTTCAGAGGCTGTCTCAGAGCATCTGTAGAATTGGAATCCGCATTCGAAGCAGCTCCGTCACCTGCATCCGCCTGCACGCTCTGTGATTTTCCAGTACTCTTTCCTCCCACACGACTTACGATTGGAAAAATCACTCCTCTTATTACAAAAATCACAGCCAGCACCATTGCCACAACATAGGTAACCAGCTTAATGATCTTCCTTCGTCTTATCTGGCGCTGTTTCCTGCGCATTCTTTCGCGCAAAACCCTTCTATCCATTCATATTCCCTCTTTATCTCTCGTTACATAGTGGAAAAAATTTTCCGCAAAAAAGTTCTGTCATAGCACTTCTCTCAGCTCCAGATCATCTGTTACAAGAAGAATATCCGCTTTCTTTCCAACAGAAAGGGAACCAACTTCATCATAAATACCAATACTCTTTGCCGGATTTCGTGTTGCTGCAAAAATCGCTTCTTCAAGGGGAACACCAAAAGAAACAGCCTTGCGCATACAATCATACAGGTTCGTAGCAGAACCGGCAATCGTACCGTCCTTCAAAGTTGCCTTACAGTCCTTCATCGTTACTTCCTGTCCACCCAGCTGGTAGGTTCCGTTCTCCATTCCAGTAGCCATCATAGAGTCACTGATCAGTACAATCCTCTCTGGTCCAAACATCTTAAATGTAGCGCGGATCACAGCGGGATGAATGTGAATGCCATCACAGATCATCTCTGCCATACACTGCCCATCATCACAGGCAGCTCCGATCAGTCCTGGTTCTCTGTGCGCCAGTGGCTGCATGGCATTATAAAGATGTGTCACATGGTGTGCACCTCTTCTCATGGCCTCCGCTGCTGTATCGTAATCAGCTGCTGTATGACCAAGGGAAATGCACACCTCATTATGTACCTCATCAATGAATTCCATAGCACCATCCACATTCGGTGCCAGAGTTACCAGCTTCACCATATTTCCGGAATATTCATTCAGTTCACGGAAAAATCCGGCATCTGGTTTGCGGATATAGCCCTCCACATGGGCGCCTTTTTTCTTCGCATCCAGAAATGGGCCTTCCATATTGATTCCCCGGACAGCAGCTCCGTCTTTCATTTCTCCCACAGTCTTAATAGTAGCAAAAATTTCCTTCAGTTCTTCTGCCGGCAATGTCATAGAAGTAGGACAATAGGAAGTAATTCCGTGACTCTTTTCGTATTTCAGAATAATCTTAAGTCCCTCCGGATCAGCATCAGAAAAATCATGTCCAAATGCACCGTGACTGTGAATATCCACCAGCCCCGGAAGCACCCTGAGCCCAGCCGCGTCTACAATCGTCTTGTCCGTAACCTCATCCTCTGAAGCCACGATTCTATGATTCTCCACATACAGATCCTGTAATCTGAAGCTTCCATCCTCCTGAAAAACTTCTCCATTTTTAATAATCATAACTCCATTCCCTCCTGAGATTCATTGGCTGCTGTTTCTGTTATAAGCGGCAACCGTCAATTCTCCGTACTGTCATCCTGTGTATCTGTTGAAGTATCCGCTGCTGTGCCTGTATCTGCGGTTGCACCAGCTTCCTGCTCTTCTGCTGTATCCCCGCCATCAGTGCTCTGTCCGTCAGTCGTACTGCCATCTGCATGATCTGCTGCTTCTGTTCCCTCAGCAGCCTGTGCATCCTCACCTTCAGCAGATGTATCCGCTGCTGTCTGATCATAATTAGCATTTGCAATAATGAAATCCTGAACTCTCATAAGTCCGATACTCTCATCCACTGTAACCTGACCGTAAGTATCGATAAGAACTGCAAGATCGCCAGAAGCATACTGCTCTACCAGCTGATTCTGGATTGCAAGGCTTTCCTCATCCTCCAGAGTCATTCCCTCTGCGTCCATGATTCCCTGAATAAGCAGATTCTGTTTTACCTTGGCCTGGGCATACTGCTGGCACTGGGCTTCGAAATCATCCATGGAAACGCCTTGAGACTCTACGAAGTCTTCAAGCTCCATATTTCCCTGCTTCGCGTATGCTTCTGCCTGTTTCTTAAATGTCTTCACAGCCTCTTCTACGTCTTTCTCCGGATATTCCACGACCTCAGAATTGGTGTAAACAGTATTCCAAGCAGTGCTGCGCAGACTGCTGTCAGCCTGGTCCTGTGCTTCCTGCTCCAGCTGTGCGCGAACAGAAGCCTTATATTCATCAATTGTCTTGTAATCGGTATTCGCCGCAATCCAGTCATCGGTCAGTTCCGGTGGTCTCTTAAAGCTCTGCACGGTAATCTGGAATACCGCATCCTGTCCAGCCAGTTCACTGTTGCGGTAGCTCTCCGGGAAGGTTACCGTTACGTCTTTTGTCTCCCCCTTCTTCATTCCCACGATTCCTTCTTCAAATCCGGGAATCATTGTGCCGCTTCCGATCACAAGGTCATAATTATTACCAGTTCCACCTTCAAAAGCTTCCCCGTCTTTTGTACCTACGAAATTAATAGTAGCGGTATCACCATTCTGGATGACAGCGTTCTCATCTGTCACTTCCACTGAATTGTCTTTCAAATTCTCTGCGATACGATTCTCAATATCCTCATCTGTCACTTCTGGTACAGAATTATCAAGAGTTATTCCCTTATAGTCTGCAATTGTAACATATTTCTCCACATTATCCACTGAAACCAGGCGTGTCGCACCGGTAGAATCTGTATAAGGCTCCTGTACCTCTTCTTCCTCTGCCGAATCCTCTGCCTGCTGCTCTGTTGCAGTGCTCTCACTCTCTGTACTGGTAGTTTCTTTATCACTTCCGCAGCCATTTACAGCAAGTGCCATACACATTACTAACGCTGTCAAATATAGTTTTCTTTTCATTTCATACTCCCTTCAGTTACTCTTTTATAAAATTATCACATTTTCTATTAAAAAGGAAGCCCACTGAGGCAATCATTTTTATTTTATCTCCGCCGCGTTACTGTTCACTGGTAACGTTCCGCGAGGTGTTTTATGTGAACAAAGTTCACATAAAACCCGAGAATCTCAGCGCAAAATCATGCGAATCCATGCCCTCTTTGCAGCTGGTCTTATCAGCCCCCATTCATAGGCGGTACAGGAGTGGGTCTGGATGGGTCAAATACCTGGCTTACGTCAAACAGATCTGCCAGCATGTCCGGATTGTAATACATTCGGTATCCATCCACGTTTCTTCTTCCCATCCGGAAATATTCATCTGTCATCTGTACAAAATATTGATTAGAATCCACGTTGCAATAATAATCATATCCCTGGGATTTCAGATATTCAAATTTCTCATTGCCAGTATACTCTCCGCCGTTATTAATATCTGCTCCGAAAGCAAAGATAATAATATCTGTTCCGCCAATAAGCGGGTCAATGTTCTCTTTGAAATTCTGTGTATCTGTTTCAAGGCGTTCCATGGAAACTGTGGACATGTTTTTATGTCCCCATGTATGGCTGGCAAAAGTCCAGCCCTCCGCCTTCATGACATCTGCGACCTTTTTCGCTTCTGCCCGCTCTGTATCCAGATCAAAATCAGGATGCGCGTCAAGCCACGCCTTTTTATCATCATTCAGATCATCTGGTCGTGTCTGATAGCTGATATCTGTGCGGTAACCCAGGATTCCATTATAGCCTGTAAGTGCTACAATTCCCTTATGTCCATGATAGGCAAAATCAGGATGTTCCTCCACAAACCGGTCGATCAGCGGTACAACATCATAGTCACCTACAACTGTGCTTCCATCATCCTGTACATATTCGTTGCGAACCTTCCCCTCTTCATCTATAACAAGCTTGGTGGCAATTCCATCTCCATCCTGGGAGTGGTAATAACATACATCGTCCTGCGAAAGGACAAACGGTGTTTTTCCCTTAGGAAGATAAACCTGCTTTGCCTGCATTTTCCCATTTTCATCAACGTCTGCCAGATCATAAAGGTTTACCATTACATATCCCTCGTCATACATGATCTGGGTTATCTTATTAAACTCATCCATAGTGGTCATAACCTGATTATAACCATCTGTCTTGTAATCTCCATCAAACGCCTTGGAAGTATCCACGATCAGGGAATGATAAAAAATGTGAGTTACCTGTTCCGGAGACCAGGCTACACATTTATCCTTTTTCTTCTGGAATTTCTCTGCAGCATTCTGAAAATGGACATTTCTTACATATGCATTGTCCTTCTGCAAAAGGCTGATTGCACCGTCATAATCATACTGGGCAGCTTTCTCCTTGGCTGTGGTCAGTACTTTCTTCTCGTGACGGATCTGCCTCCTGATGATACCTGCACCGGCTGCTGCTGCTTGTGGCATAACCCCATTTAAATCTATGGCCGCCGCCTGGGCTGCTTCCTGCTCTGCTTCCTGCTCTGGCTGATTTACAGAGTCTGAAGAATTATCTTCTGTTTTCTCTTCATCAGACATATTCCCGGATTCATCCTGTGCAATATCCTCTGAATTGTCATCTGTATTTCCAGTTGTCTCATCACTGTCATCTGCCGTACCTTCACCAGATTCCGGTTGTATATCTGTACTGTCTGAGCTGTCAGCAGCTTCCTCTGTATTAATATCTGGTTTTTCGGTGCTTTCGGGGGGTTCGGTACTTTCGGGGTTTTCGGTGCTTTGGTCAGCCTTTGCCAGTTCTTCTGCTGCCTTGCTCTCTTTACCGGAATTCTTATCAGGAACCAAATCCCTTACCTTGGCTACCAGCGTTTCCATGCCGTCTTTTAACCCCGTCTGCTCTCTATAAAAGTATCCAACACCGCCCAACACTGCCAGAGCAGTAATAATAAGAGCCAGATTACGATTCCGTATCTGCCTCTTCTTTCTCTTCAGATTGCGCTCATGTCGCTCGCGCCGTCGTTCTTCGTAATATATCTCTTCCTGGCGCTCATTCTCTGCCAGTTCCTGTAGTTCTCTGTCAAGCTCCCGCTTGGACTGGCTGTCGGGAACTTTATTCTCTTCCAGACCAGGCTGTTCCTGTTCTGTATCTGATTTCTTCATAATGTATAACTCCTTATTTAGCTCCCCCTTCAAATGCCTCGTAAAAATAGTACCAGTTACCGCAGGCACTTATAGTATAACCATATCAGACAGGTCTATCCATTCTGTAACCAGTAGATTTCTATTATACATGATATTTTAAATAATTACCACCTTTTCACTGTAATTATCCTTGCTTTCCGTTGCCATTTATTGTTAAAATAAAAGATACATGATAAAATCTAATTTAATAGAAATAACGGAAATTATCCGTCACTCAGAGGAGAGAAAAATATGAACAGATCAGATATTATGCGCATCAGCGCACTATTTGAAATAGCCCTGGGTTCTGCTTCTTTGATCGCAGCCCGCTTCTGGATCGGAACCACTAATATTGTGGGCAGACATGTAAGCCATGGTGATACTACAGAGGCTTTTGCACTTACTTATGCATTTACACTTCTTCAGATTGCAATTGGAATTATAGGCGTGATGAATGCAGAAAAAGGAAGAATGAGCACCGTTATCTTTGGAATTCTGGCCTTTATTCCCCAGATTGCCCACTTCTTTCATATTAAGGGAAGTATTATACTGGTTCTTATGAATCTTGCAGCATTTGCGGTACCGGTTATATATACTTTCACGGCTTATAAGCTTTTCAAAGGAGATAACAAAACAATTGCCTTTTCCAAAAAATGATGTTAAAATGTAGTTTATGTGAAACAAGAATGTAACTATTCAGTTTCTTCACAGGTTACTGTTCACTGATAACGGAGTGAACAGTAACCTTCACGGTCACACGCTTTGCGGAACCGTGCAGGCTGAATAGTTATTAAGAAACTTTATAATATAGTAGGAGGATAAGTATGCATCCAGTAACAATCGTCCTTCTGGTGATTCTCGTAATCCTCATCGGATTACTGGTTGGTTTATATTTCTTTGGCAAGAAGACCCAGAAGAAGCAGGAAGAACAGCAGGCACAAATCGAGGCAAGTAAACAGACCGTTTCCATGCTCGTTATTGATAAGAAGAGAATGCCACTTAAGGAATCAGGTCTCCCACAGATGGTCATCGACCAGACACCGAAGCTTCTCCGCCGCTCCAAGATGCCAATCGTTAAGGCTAAAGTTGGACCGAAGATTTCCATTCTTATCGCAGACGAGAAGGTATTCGACCTTATCCCTGTGAAGAAAGAGATCAAAGCTGAAGTAAGTGGACTTTACATAGTAGGTGTTAAAGGCATCCGCGGTAACCTGGACGCTCCGGTTAAGAAGAAAAAAGGATTTTTCGCACGTTTTAAGAAATCTGCCGAGGAAGCTCAGGCAGCCCAGAATGAGACTAAGAAATCCAAAAAGAATAAGAAGAAATAATTATTTTAGCCTTGCCATTATGATGGCAGGGCTATTTTAATGCTCCTTTCCCCATATTGTAATGCCAGACATTATTTCCTGCGTGTTGCATTTTATCAAAAATCTTTCTCTTATTTCAAAAAGGATCCTGCATTTCTGCAAGATCCTCATTCTCAATCTTATTTCTCATTATCCATATAAAATTTCCTAAGGAAATACGTCGGCGTACAGCTCCATGCATGACAGTAGCTGTTAACCATACTGGAACCATATGGAGATTCTTCCCTGTTATAAGGATTATAAAGTTCCCAGAAGGTATCCGCACCGTCGTGGATCATTTCGCCCCAATAGCGTTTCATCTCTTCCAGTGCAAGCTCTTTCTCATCACAGCGGATAAGCGCATCAATATAGTGATGATACATATATGGAGTTACCATGCGGATTCTCGGATTCACTTCCATTACATGATGGATCAATTTACAGTTTGTCTCTTTGTCAAAGACACGGGCCAGAATCATCCAGATCTGGGTTGCCCAGGAAGCCTGACGGTCCGGACCGCTTACGAACATTCCAAGCTCTTCATCCCAGAACTCTTTCACCGCTGCCTCTTTCAGCATGGCCTGCTTCTCTTCCAGCCAGCTGATATCCTCCTGTTTATCCAGAATCTTTGCAAGGCGGATTCCGTAACGGATACAGTAAATAAGAACTGCTGTAGCTCCGGCCTGCTTATTCAGACCATCTCCCCAGTCCAGGAAGCACCAGAATGCATCACCTAAATCCTCCACAACATTTTTCTCATTTAACTGTGTCATGGCAATGCGGATCTGATCAATTGCCACATCATAGAGATCCCTTAAGGTTTCCAGATCATCGGTTGCCTCATAATAATCCAGAAGCACAGATGAGAAAAACAATGCATAGTCCAGAAGGTAAGTATCATCTGGCTCCATCTCCGGTTCTGTGAATACACAGGCGCTTAGTTTTCCCTCATTAAAAAGCAGTCCTGCAAAAATATACATACAGCGTTTGGCAAGATCATAATTCTTAAAGGTGTAATAATTGGCTCTCGCCTGAAGTCTCAGATCTCCCAGCCACATTCTGCGGTCACGCTTCGGTCCATCCTCAAAAACATCCTGCATGCATTCTTTCAGGGTTTTTCGGCTTACCAGATCAATCTGATTCAGAAGCGGATCTCCGAAATCCACCGGCTTTACAGACTCCATGTCTACAGCAGAAACCGTATCACAGGAAATACCATTGATTTTCAGCTGGAACTTGGCAGAAGTATCAATTACACGAAGCTCCATATAACGAAAAGAATATCTTCTTGGCAGCTTCACCTTCGCCGGAAGTACATCCACATGAATATACTCCTCCTGAATCCAGCCACGGCTGAGCCAGCCGTCATAATCGGCAGTTTTGTCCGTCATTTCCTCCAGACGCTCACCGAATTTCAGGTAAAAATAAACCGGTGCATCCTGATGGCTTCCAGTTTTACTAAGCTCCAGAGTCACATAACCTACCGCATGATCCCCGAAATCCACAAATACTGTATCATCTCTTTTTAAAGATTTTGCATACAGATTTTCAATCGGGTACTCTTCTGTAATAACTGTTCTCATCTGGCGGTCTTTTCCCACCATAATTTCCTTTGCAGCCTTGATTTCTTTATGCCGGAGCTCTGGCTTTAAGGATTCTGCAATTTCCAGAAAACGGTTATTTTTATGTACTTCGAAGTTCTCAATTATACTATATGATGGCATTATCTTTCCTCCTAAAAATCGTCTAATGTTTCATCGGAATCAGTATCTTCAGCTCAAACCAGTTATTCGCCTTGCCCGCCATAACTGAACCGCCATACTTCTCTACAATTTTTTTCATACTCTTCATTCCATATCCATGGAACCGTTTGTCTTTCTTGGTGGTGATCGGGATTCCATCCTGGAACTGAACGTTCTCCTCGCAGTAATTCTCTGTGCGAATACGAATAAACTGTTTATCCTGAATCACATGCAGGGAAATCAGACGTTTCTGACGGTCTTTGATCTTCACCACACTTTCAATAGCATTATCCAGCATATTTCCGAAAAGAGCACTGATATCCATATCCTCCATAAAATTCAGCAGCTGCCCCTCACCCATAAATTTCAGCTCAATACCATGTCTCTGACAATGCATGCTTTTACTGGTAAGAATGGTATCAAGGACCTTATTTCCCGTTTTATTCTGTGTCTCATAAATCTTGATCTCACGCTCCATCTGTTCCAGGTATTCCCCTGCTTTTTCAGAATCTGCGCCGCTTTTTAAAAGATTGATCTGATGCTTCAGATCATGGTATTTCTGATTTACAATGTCGATACTCTCCTTGGAAAGCTTGTAATTTTTGTACTGCATATCCATAATATTCCGAAGCGTATCCTTCTCAAAACGCATCTGGATCTCTTTTACCTGAATGTGATAAGCATAAAGCACCGCCATACCGCTAAGATCCGCCAGTGTACGGATAATAAACACATCCATAGCTGTTCCTGCACTGAAAATACTTTTTACATCCACATAGCTTACATTGCTGATACAATACACCATAATCAGCACAAAATATACAACCAGTAATTCTCTGCGGGTGATCTGCAATTCTTCAATATCCTTCTTCAGATAACGTTCGATCAAATAAATCAGAATGTATAGTACTGCATAAATAACTACCATATGCAGCACTCTCCATAGCATCTGCTCTGGTGTCCCCTTCTCCTGACCGCTGAAATCACCTGTATAAAAATAATGAATCTGCCAGCACAAAGAGGCTGCAAATTCTGCGTTGATAAATGCCTTCGCACAGAAAAATCCGGTTTCACGCCATGGAAGCTCTCCTGCCATCCTGATGTACAAAAGCATCAGCAAAAACACACAAACCATAAGAGGCATGAAAAACATCTGCTTTATTCCATCTGTAAAAAACATAACGGTAAAAATACTGATAAAACTCAGTGCCCCGTGCAGATATTTCCACAGTTTTTTATTTCCGCGCCCCTGCACAAGGATCATTACCAGTGCAGAAAGCCAGTAGGAAATGGCATAATAATATCCGGGAGTGTTGACTACCGTACCTCTCATTTTCCCACCTCATTCATGTATTCATTCAGTGCATCCAGAAAGGGCTTCCGCCTGCTTCTGCTCACCTGGATCGTATCGCCATTTACCATGATATCACTGCCCTGATAAGTCTCTACAAATTCCAGATTTACCAGATAACAGCGGTTACACCGAAAATATTTCTTCGGATCAAACTGATTATCTGTATCCCTCATAGTGCCCTTTGTCTCAAAATCCCCATCCAGAGTGTGGTAGATCAGCACATGGTCCTGAACCTCCACGTAACAAATCCGCGCCACATCCAGCTTCTTTTTACCTCCCTTCAGAACAATGGTAATGTACTCCTTCTCCGGTGTCTTCACCTTTGCCAGAGCCCTTACCATACTCTCTGAAAATGAAAAATAGGAAATTGGCTTCAAAATATAATCCAGCGCATTTACCTTATATCCCTGAATGGCATACTGAGGCATGTTTGTAATAAAAATAATAATTACATTTGTATCAAGCTCGCGGATTTTTTCTGCTGCTTTCATTCCATTGAGAAACGCCATCTCAATATCCAGAATAATAAGGTCATAGCTGGCAGTGTAATCGGTCACAATATCCTCTCCGTCCTGAAATTCTGTTACGGAAAATTTCATCTGGTTCTCTTTTTCATAACGATTCAGGCATTTCTTCAACGCCTCCCGGTCATGCCTGTCATCCTCTACAATTGCAATTCTTATCATAATTATTTCTCACCTATCCTATTCAATCAAACGGATACTCCAATCCGCTTTGCTGCCTTCTCATAATCGAATAGCTTCTTCGCAGCTTATTCGGCTAAAACGGCTCCCTGGCACAGTGACACTGCACCAGGGAGCCGGAATCACTTGTGTTAACTAAGAATAGTATAACAGGAAACAGGTTCTGAAACAATTAGATATTAGCTGCTTTCTTCTGATTTTCTTTGATCTTTTTCTGGTCCTCTTCAATGTGTTTTTCTACATCCAGACGGCTCATGAGAATGATAACAACTGCATAGGTGATCACATCTGCCGCCAGAAATGCAAATGCAAGCACCTGCTCCACGCCGCCCATCTGACGGTAAACGATCTGCCCTGTATAGTTTGCCACATTTTCAATGATTTCCAGAGTCTGCGGATTGCAGGCAATGCCGGTATTGCTGTAGCCTGCAAAGGTAAGAAGACTGTTCAGCACACCGATACAGAGTCCGCTAAGACCTACCATAATGGAGCTATAAACAGACATTGTAAATCCATCGCTTCGGAAACCATTCTTCGCTTCCAGGTGATCCAGCACATCAGAAAGAAGCGCCATCGTCACATACATTGCCGGAATACTTCCGATTCCTTTCAATACCATACTTGCAGCAACCATTCCGAAGCTGTGTACATTCAGGAAACAGACAAGGCCGCCTACAACGGAGAAACAAAGTCCTGTAACAACGGCTCTTTTCTTTCCAAGTTTACGGGCAATTGGCCATGCCACTACCATACCAACGGCAGTAGGA
Organism: Ruminococcus sp. D54t1_190329_F1; assembly: GCF_015551645.1. NCBI lineage: Bacteria > Bacillati > Bacillota > Clostridia > Eubacteriales > Oscillospiraceae > Ruminococcus > Ruminococcus sp. D54t1_190329_F1. The sequence goes on along the minus strand of NZ_JADNDC010000021.1, from coordinate 31,747 downwards.
ATTCCACCAACCAAACCAAGTGTTGACATTAATGCACCGGAAGTCTGCTCCGGATTTGCAGAATTAATTACACTGTCAAACATCCATCTTACATAGAAGCTCATGGAACTGTTTTTGATCAGCTGGCCAAACTGGAAAATCAGGAAATAGAGAATGATGATCCACCAGTATTTGTTGTGGATACAGCCTTCCAGCTGTTTTTTCAGAGGAAGCTTCTCTTCCTTCACATTCAGATTGATGGTTTCCTCTGTAATACGCTCTCTGGTAAAATAATATTCCAGCATACAGCCAAATGCACTTACCAGACAAAGAACTATGGAAATAATCCTCCAGTGTGAATAGCTTGCGTCCACATCGATTCCGCCGTCCTTTGTCACAAACAGAAAGCTCTGAAGAAGAATCGGCACTACAATGCTGGCTCCAACTCCTGCTGAAGCAACCATTGCTGCATTTGACAGTGTTGCAAGAAGCCCGCGGCTCTCAGAATTTCTGGTAGAAAGAGAAACCATGGAGCTATGTGCACAGTAAAAACATGGATATGCAAGTGCATAGTACAGGTTATAGGACACTGCGATCCAGATCATCTGCACCGCATTATTGCCCTTAGCTGGTGTCATAAACATAAGAATAATGGCTATGATCAGCATTGGTGCTGCAATGATCAGGTAAGGTCTTGCTTTTCCCTGTGTACTTCTGGTGTTGTCGATCCACTGCCCGATCATCAGATTTCCGAGAACTACGAAAATCACAGATACGATTGGCAGAAGTGTGGCAAATGCTCCGAATTTCGTCCAGCCAAGTACATCCACATAATAACGGTTCAGATAGGCACCGAAAATGGCATTGGCAAACATGGCGCAAAAGGGCGCCAGAAAATATCCAATGGCAATTTCCGGAAGCTTCACCTGATCGGATTTGATTCTTGTTTTAAAAACCGGCTTTTCTGCAAGTTTTTTTGCAAAATTAGTAATGTTCAAATATTTCGCCTCCTGGGTTTATTTGACTCTTAAGATAAACTCTTTTTCCCTTTATTTAAGCTCTGTCTTCCATTTGCAGGCAGAATATTTCCTGCACATTTAATGGAATCTTACTTCAGATCAAAAGACATAAAATTAAATGCGCCAGTTCCCTTGTAACTGAAGTACAGTGCCTCTTTCTCACCGAGTCCGTTTACATCAGCTGCAAAACCGTGCTGTTCCTTGCAAGGTTTTACCTGAATCTTTGCCACTGGCTTGCCGCCTTCCTCTGTGGATACATAAACAATTCCAGTTGCTTTTCCCTTAATATTAATACGAACCTTAGAGGTCTCACGCAGGTCAAAATATTTGAAGCCTGCAACTGCTCCGTCACACATATTGGCAATATACTGATCTGACCCCTGCTCACGATCCTTTCCTTCCTGAGTCAGATATGGATGACCGGACTTTGGATGTTTGATCATACTTAAGAAACGGGTTCCTTTTTTGCCATATACGTTGCAGGCAATGTAGGAAGGATAGTTTCCTTTTCCCTTAAGCGGTCCGTCATTCAGACCACAGGAGGTCATCTCTGCCTGATAGAATTTGCCATTCTCGAAGCGGATGCGCTCTGCACAGGCCTGACGGGAAGACTGCTTACGGTTACTGTGTCTGTGATAGAAAACATAATAGCTTCCATTAATCTCGATCAGGCTTCCGTGAGTGTTTCCGGTGCAGTTTCTTGCATTTTTTACATCTGTGATTCCAGGAAGGCCGATGTCCCCGTTGCTGACCAGAACACCGCCAAACTCAAAGCCCTCTGTAGGGTTATCGCTTGTTGCATAGCAAAGCTCATGGCTGTTCAGGGAGCTGTAGATGAAGTAATAGGTTCCATTGAATTTACGCATGGAGCTTGCTTCCAGGAAGGGATGTCCCTCATAAGAACTTCCTGGTGCTTCTTTCTCACTGGCAATTCCAATGTATTTCGGTCCCATTTTTACAGTAAGCATATCTGCGGGGTCCAGCTCGAAGCACATTGCACCGTGCTCAGTCGGCTTGGAGCCATCAAGCAGAAGAGGATTTCCCTGAAGGGCAAAGCCTGTGTAAAGATACAGTTTTCCATCGTCATCCATAAAAACGCCCGGGTCAAACTGCAGCGGCTCCTCTTTCTTTCCAATAGGAGTGCCGTCTGCATATTTTACATAACCATAGAATTCATATTTGCCTGCCGGCTTGTCACAGACAGCCACAGAGATCATCTTGGTGCCGCCCATGAAATAATAAAGATAAAATCTTCCGTCCGGTCCCTGGATCATATCCGGTGCTGCCAGACCATTTGTAAGACGGATCTTCGGCGCTGCCGGATCCTGCTCTCTTTTGAAAATAACACCCTCATAACGCCAGTTGCCAAGATCGTCTACCGGTGCTGACCAGCATACATAGTCTCCAAGACAGAAATTCAAGCCGTTAAAAAGATCATGAGAACCATATATGTATACACGTCCGTCCACAATATGCGGCTCCGCATCCGGCACGTATTCCCAGCTTGGCAGGTACGGATTTACAGCCTGCTTTGTTTTCATACCTTCATCCTCCATCGATTATTTTACATAATTCATAATATGGATTTATTATAACACCCTGCAATTTCTGTACCTGTTTTTTACGTAAAGTGTAAGAAATCCATCGCAAATAGCACATCTTCAAAATCCAGAAGTTGAATCTCAATGAAAAAAAGCCGTCTAGTCACAGACAGCTTTCTTCCTTTGCACCATTTCCTTACCTGATTCACTTTATTCCAAGACATCTGCCATTGGAAGCACTCCTAGGGAGATTCGAACTCTCGACACCGCGCTTCGTAGACGCGTGCTCTATCCAGCTGAGCTACAGGAGTATACTCGGCCATGAGGGAATCGAACCCACTCGTGTTATGATAACAGCGGATTTACAGTCCGCTCCGCCTCCTTAACGGGATAATGACCGATATGATTTCTTACATGTTTTATATTACCAGAAGAACTATATATTCTGCAATAAACCACTAGTTTAATATAACCAAGGAACTTAAGTAAAACTGCATTCTGACTTATAAAAAATCCCCATTATCATTTCTTAGTCCATCTTATATATCGATTTTTTTATTGCATTTTCCCATTTATCTGGTATAATAATCATTCGGTAAACAATTCAATAACAAATTAGCTCTGGTATAAAATTGGAAACGACACAAGTGTACACTTGATAACGAACAACACATGTGTCTTTTTTGTACCCATTTTTAGAAAAAGGAGAACAATTTTATGCCAAAAACTAAGTTTCAAAATGTTATTTTCACTCTGATGATGGCTTTCCTTATGGTCTACGCCATGATCTGCTACAACATTTCCCTGAACATCGGTGGAATGAGCAACCAGGTATTTCTCATGGCTTTCGGCGAAATGAAGATTATGTGGCCGGTTGCATTTGTACTGGAGTTCTTTATTGTTGATAACCTTGCCCATAAGCTTGCTTTTCGTATTGTCACACCTAAAGACAGACCTTTCGCCATCACAGTTGCAATTTCTGTTATGATCATCTGCATTATGTGCCCGATCATGAGCTTAATTGCCACAATCTTGTTTAAAAATGCGGGTTCCCAGTTCGTTGCCGTATGGCTCCAGACCACTTTCATGAACTTCCCGGTAGCCTTCTTCTGGCAGCTTATGTACTGTGGACCGCTGATCCGTTTTCTCTTCGGGAAAATGTTTCCGGAGAAACAAGATGCATAAGCGTACCTGTTAGCAGTTTTCATATAAATTTGAAGGATTTTAAAAGGCATTGCAGGATATAGCCTCTCCCTAACGTTTGACTCCAAAATCAAATCGTTTACAGACGCCATATAATTCCTTGCAATGCCTTTTCTCGTTAAACTTTCTCAGCTACTATTCTGTAATTTCTAATCCAAATCAAGAAGTATGTACTGCCATTGTTGTATTCTCGATAAACCCTTCACACATTTTCTGTACTTTTTTAAGCGGCAGCTCGGAAATTGCCGCAATTTCTTTCTGTGAATACCCCCGAGAAAACATGTTAAAAACGGTCCTGCGATCTTTTTCTCTGGCCTGTCTTCTCATTTCTTTTTTCATCTCTTTCTTCATTTCTTTCCGCGTTGCTGCTCTCGCTTCATCTGCATACATTTGCATTGCGCCATCCCATGCCTTACACATATCCTTCACCTCCACAACCTCTTCATCAACAAATTCATATTGCTCCAGTAATATCGCCAAAAGCCATCTGGTTTCTTGACTTAGCTTTCGTATTTCTTCGGTACTCTCTTCTACGTATTTTCTCAATTCGTCTTTTTTACGGCTGTGCTTCATAAGCTGGAAAATATCTTTCCATTCCGTGTGAAACAACTCAGGATTCTGTTCATGAATATCTATCATACAAATATCATAATCAGGAAGCCTGTCTGAAAAACTCATCACATTTTCCGGGATGTCCATCATTTCCTGTAATTTTAACTTACTCTTCCACCTTTTCTCTCCCAGGTATAATACCTGATGAAATACCGGAAGCAATGGACGACGGATTCGGCGCCGTTTTTTCCCACGTTTTCCTCTTCCCCAAAACATTTGCTGGGATTTTCTTTTCCACTCTTTTAGCTGATCTGTATATTCTATGCTGTCATATGTAAAACATCTCACAGGCATCTCATAATTTGCCCCAGATTCAACTTCACATGCCAACAAAAATCTACAGCCTGGCTTATCGTGGAGACGAAGGAAATCGCGCTCTCTTTCCAGATACATGAGCTTCGCGCTGTCATCCCCGAATTCTCCCTCTTCAAAAACACCTTTTTCCCTGGCAATTTCCTCTTCGCCGTATTTTTCAGAACTGTTTTTCTTTTGTATATTTTTTGCCATAATCGACTGTTTATATGATACTCTCTTCTTCCTTTGTACTTCCTTAAGATAACATGGATCCACAATCTGCTTTCCTGCAAATAAGGTACCATTCACAAAATCTGCAAAGCGTTCGTTATCTTTCAGATACTCCTGTAGTCCCTGGTCTTTTACACCCAAGTTTCACCACCTTCTTTATTACGCTTATTTCACAGGAATACTTCACCGAATGGCAATGAATAGACTGCTGTTCATGAGCTGAACCGCCTACGAATAGTACATAGAGTTCCTGAGATGTGAATTCAGCGTAACATAAAATATAATGTACTGCAAGGAGTTTATATTTTTTTAAGAATCATTCCTCGTTAATATTATACCATTTATATTTATTTTATACAATATTATTTTTATAAAATATATACTTAAATAAAAAAAGGCATTGTAGAACATACCGCCCAAAAGTCAGACATTAAAATCTAACTTTTAGTACGCGGTATAATATCCTTGCAATGCCTTTAATTCATAACGATCTATAAATACGCCCTACATGTTTTTTTCACTTTTTGGTTTCCTAAACCTTTATTCTTCCTCTTTCAAATGCACATCCAAAAATTCCAATCCAACTGTCTCCGCATAGTCTCTTCCCTCTTCAAAGTTCATCTCGAAACCATGGGTAGATTTTTTTCCATAAATGGGAATCAGAACAGAACCTTCCCCTGTATACGCTTCCTCAATTGCCTTTTCAGAATAGCTGTATGGCACCAGGCTGTCATTGATTCCGTGAATGATCATCACGTCTCCGTCATATGCGCTGATAGTGCCATAAACATCCAGATCATAAACTGTTTTCACATACTCAGAACCCACAGTTCCTACCGGCATCTCAGCTCTGTCTTCCGGAATATCATATGCGGAATCATACATTTCCCGGGCATTATCCGCAATACAAAACGCCGGATAAATCAGGATCATAGCAGCCACATCATCTTTTCTGTCTGCAGCAGTCAGAGCACTTACAAGTCCTCCCTGGCTCTGTCCCAGAAGGAAAAGATGATCCTGATCCACATAATCCTTTGTTTTCACAAAGTCCATAACAGCACTTAAATCTTCTTTCTCAGTCATCACTGTCATATCCATGAAATCTACGTCACTGTTTCCGTTAAGGGAACCGCCGCAGAAGTCAAATGTATAAACCACATATCCATCCTGAGCCGCCCTTTCCGGCCATTTTGCACGCTCTACCATCTGGGAAGTAGAACCGATTCCGTGGCTCATAATGATTACTGGATAAGTCTTTGTTTCGTCAAAATCTTCCGGATAATAGAACTGTCCGTAAATATTATTGTCTTCATTTTTGCACCAGGAAACCACCTTTGTGCAGCCTTCTAGTTCTGTAGTGTATCCCTCTTCAATCTCCGGATTGTCAGACTCTTCTAAATCAGCATCTTCCTCGCCTTCAGAATTAGAACTGTCCTCTGCTTCCTCTGTCTGCTCTTCTGCGTTTTCCTCAGCCCAGACAGTCACACTTACACAGCTCACACTCAATACTGCTGCCACCCCTAAAGCAATTAACATCTTTTTCTTTAACATCTTTATTGCTCCACTTACTTTTTTCTCAATCAATCACATCATTCTGAAATCTGGACAAATGCTCATAAGGCAGAATCAATCTGCCTCGGAACAATCCACAGCCATCGTTGATCAGACTGTTATTTACCGCAGAAAACATATTCACGTCAAGATCTGCTAATTCCAGGGAAAGTAGCTTCATCCCCCGCTCATAAGCCTCATCAAAGTAAACACATTCCCCTTCCGGGATCACATCTCTTCTGGCTCGCTCGTCCTGCTGGCGTTTCTCATAGCCCAGATGATTGGCCGGTCCGATTTCCGCAGTATCATCCATTTTCTGGGTGCGGAGCTGTACCTCCATGTAGGATCTGGAGCTGTTATCATAGAACGTAATATGTAAAGACTGATACCCATATTCACTGGTACCACAAATATAATCTCTGTAATAAGGCTTTACATCATCATTTAGTTGATCAGAAGTACTCAATTTCACTCCCTGAGCCGATTCTGCTGTAAAGCCTCTCTCTTCCAGAAATCCTGGCAGCACATTTGCAATCTCATAAAGATAGCGGATAGACGCCTGCTCCTGGTCTTCCCCTGGCTTCAAATGACATCTTGGCATACAGACCACGATCCTGTAAGCAATAAAATCACGGAAGCAGCTCAGCTTGTTTTTCAACTCTGCAACCGACGGATAGGTACCATTTTCCCTGTAATAATCATAAATATATTCCACTACATATCCATTAAATTTCTCTTCTGCCCGGATCAGGGACTTGATCCTGCCTTTAAATGTAAAGGCAAGAAACGGATATTCATGGGCCATATATTTATAAAATTCCCGGATCTTCTGGGACTGTGCCGTAAGGAAATCATTATGCTCCAGAAGTTCCGTGATCTGGAGCAGAAAGTTGCTGTGCACCAAATCGACTTCGTTATGGTTCTTCTTCGCTTCCTTACGCAGATCCTCTGTATATTTCTGTAAAATTTTTAAAACCGTATCTCCGGAATATAAATAATCATTCAGTGTAATCATAGCGGTCACCTCGTTTGTGAACGTTCTTTCTGACTGTGTTTGTTACAACTATTCTAGCAAACTTTTACAATTTAGCAAGAAAAAGTTTTATTAACATTTTCCCATTTTAAAAGGGACCTCCGAAGAAGTCCCTTTGTTGTATTCCTATTCTTTTGAATATTTTATATTAATAGCTTTATTTCTTTTTCTTCCGGCATTACTCTCAGTGCGCCTTTTCTTGTTGTGATAATTGAGGCAGCTGCATTGGCAAACGTTAACATTTCAGCCAGATTTTCCTCTTTTAGTCCATTAATTCCATGTTCACAGACATAGTGCAATACACAGCCGCAGAATGTATCTCCTGCTCCGGTTGTCTCGATGGTATTATCCTGTAAAAACGGCTTTACTTCCACCATCATTTCATTATAATAAGCACGACTTCCTTCTCTTCCCATAGACACAAGAATCAGCGGAATCTGATAACGTTCTCTAATCCAGTTTACGCCATCACTATAATCTTCTTCTCCTGTCAGCCACTGAATTTCATTATCTGAAATTTTCAGTATCTGACAATGACCAAGACCATATAATACCTGCTTTCTCGCCTCTTCCATAGACTCCCAGAGCGGTGGACGTAAGTTGGGATCAAATGAAATAATAGCGCCAGCTTCTTCTGCAATATGAATTGCTTCTTTCGTTGCCTCCCGCACCCCTTCATGTGTCATAGACAATGTACCAAAATGAAAAATTTTCGTATTTTTGAGAATATCTTCACAAATTTCAGCTTTATTCAGCATCATGTCTGCACCTGGATTACGGTAAAAAGAGAAATCCCTGTCTCCATCGGGATATGTATGTACCATAGCAAGGGTTGTATGGATCTTTTCGTCTGTACATAATCCAGTGTCATCAATTCCAACTTCTTTTATTGCAGCCCTCAACTGTTCTCCGAAGAAATCATTTCCTACCTTTCCGATAAATGCCGTGTTATGCCCTAACTTTGCTAACATTGCAAGCACATTACAAGGTGCTCCTCCGGGATTTGCTGCAAAAAGTGGATTTCCTTGATTGCTTTTTCCGTTTTCAGTAAAATCAATCAATAATTCTCCCAGTGCCGTTACATCATATTTCTTCATACGTTGCTCCCAATTCTTGTATTTTTACTTTACTCATTCATAACAAGCGTCTGGAACTTTCATACCAAATCATATTTCACTACATCGATCTTAGCCGCACCGTCAACAAAGAAAGAAATTCCTTTTGCAGCCTGCTCTGTAAGAATAACAGCAGACATAACCTGTTCTCCGTCATTGATAAATATTTCCGCGCTGAATCTGTCCTGAATTACTCGTAATTTCAATTCATTACAGTCACCATTTACCAGACATTCTCTCTGATGAACCACTGCACGTTCGCTTCCGGAGAAGCTTCTGTCGATTTTCAAAACTGATTCATCTGGACGGAATCGTAAAGTGGAATGATATTTTTCATTCTCTGCAAAACAGAGTTCGAATTTTTTATAAAGCTTATCTTTATCTACCGGTCGTATTACAAGCTCCAGATCTACGGTACGTCCTTCAATCTGGTCAAGTGTGATTCTGGTGTCTTTAATCACAACATCCCTGTACTCAACTTTATTTGCACGCATGGAATCCAGTTCTCTGACCGGAACCTGATACAATCTTCCGTTTTTCACAGACACTTCTCTCGGAAGGCTCATTTGTGCAAACCATTTAGATTCATTTCTGCGATAAGCAAGAGTATCCCAGTTCTGCATCCAGGCAATCATAATTCTTCTTCCATCTGGAGCAAGCAATGTCTGCATTGCATAACAGTCAATTCCATAATCCACACTCTGATAAGACTGTTCCTTCAAAGTATGTGTCTCAGAATCCAGATCTCCTATGATACATAATGTTCCATTTCCATTATGATATTCCATTCCTTCCGGAATCATGTCCTGTGGGCTTGTCAGAAGCACATATTTACCGTCCAGTTCAAAGAAATCCGGACATTCCCACATCTTTCCATAGCGATTTTTATTCTCTGCCAAAGTACTTACAAATTCCCATTCAAAACCATTTTTACTTCTGTAAAGAAGAATTTGTCCGCTTCCATCAGCAGGACGACTTCCTATAACACAATAAAAGTTTCCATCTTTTTCTTTCCAGATTTTTGGGTCACGGAAATCTGCTTTGCTTGCGCCTTCCGGCAGATCTTTAAAGGTCAGGACCGGATTTTTGTCATACTTCACGTAATCCTTTCCATCTCCCACAGCCACCGCCTGTGTCTGAACGTCCCTTGCGGTTCCGTCCTCCAGTATTTCCCGGTCCACAGCTGTATACATAAGCAGCTGTCTGCCGTCCTCCAGCTCTATGGCACTTCCGGAAAAGCAGCCCACTTTATCGTAATCCTGGTCTGGTGCCAATGCTGCCGGGAGATAGTCCCAATGCAGCAGATCCTTACTTACCACATGCCCCCAGTGCATGCTGTCCCAATGTGTGTTATATGGATTGTACTGATAAAACAAATGGTATTCTCCCTTATAGCAGGAAAATCCATTGGGATCATTCATCCATCCAACATAAGGAGTTATATGAAAAGCCGGTCTGTCTTCCGCTTTAATCTGCTGTCCCTGTGTAAATTCATATTTTCTTGCCTTTTCTAACATTTCGCTCATGAAAAATCTCCTGTCAAAGTCGTTGTTCAGTTCTTACATCTTTTGTTACTTTTCCGCGCTTAAGGATTCCTGATACTGATCAAAATATTTCTGTTTGATTGAAAGATAATCTGAAAGTCCGTATTTCTCCATTTTTTCCAGGTAGGAATCCCATTCTTCCTCTATTCCTCCATTCAGGATCCAGTCAGCTTTCTTCTGTTCTGCATATTTTTTAATATCGGTATCATACTGTGATACTTTGTTTGTATCATCAATACTCATAAATACATTTGGATAAACATATTTGCTATTCATATCCTGTACATAGGTCTCATGCATATTATCCAGACGCCATTTTGCATCTTCCGGCTGTGTCACATATACATCATAATATTCATTCAGCACGGCCAGAGGGCCATTTACAGATTGCGCCTCACGCACTTCCACTGGAGACTGCTCTCCCAGATCCATATGTTTTAACATTTCGCCGCCGTCTTTGTTTGTAGACAGTTCAAAAATGTTAAAGGAATCCTCTTCGCCATAAGTACCCCAGTTATTCTGCGGAGACTGGAGGGGTGCATACATCTGATCAATCCATGCAGCAGCAAGTGCTGTATTACGACAGCTGGATGTAAGAACACATCTTCCACGGTCAAATCCACTGGTTTCACTGTTGTTCTGTCTGGTAATATTTCTCATGCCATCCGGCCCGGTCAGTGCCGGAAGCATCACATAATCTGTATTGTTATCTATATTCGCAATATCCCATGTGAAGCAGAGTCCGTAACGGTGATTCTTTCCTTTTGCAACATAAGTAGACCACTCCTGTGTAAAGGCTTCCGGATCTACAAGATCTTCTGTCACCAGTTTATGAAGCCATTCAATTCCTTCCTTGTAGCCTTCCTGAACAGTTGTATAAATTACTTTTCCTTCATCTGTTACCGCGAAATGATCTCCTGTGTCTCCGTAACCCTCTCCAAATCCATTTATTAAAATCGCCGGATCCTGATCTCCGTTATTGATAATAAAGGACATTGGAATTACATCACCTTCAATGGAAAATTCTTTCTCCAGTTCTTCTGCATGATCGCGGAACTGAATCAGTACCTGTTCCAGTTCGTCTGTTGTTGTAGGAATCTCAAGTCCAAGGTAGTCAAGCCATTTTTTATTAATATATGGAATATCTCCAATCGCCTGAATTGCTTCTTTTCCTGCACCAAGCTGTTCAATCCACGGGAAAGAATAGATATGTCCATCCGGTGCTGTGCACATAGTCCTGTACTCTGGGTATTTTTCAAACACAGCCTGAAGATTCGGCATATATTTGTCAATCAGATTTTCCAGTGGAATGATAATTCCCTGCTTCGCATATCGCAGCAGATCATAATCACTCATTCCTGCATTAAACAATCCATCCGGCAGATTTCCAAACTGAGCCAGAGCCAGATTCTTTTTATCTGAAAACTGATCGGATACAAAACAGGTCCAGTCAATATGAACATTTGTCTGTTCTTCCAGTCGCTGGAAAATCACTCTTTCATTGGGATCCTGTGTGGAAGTAGCCGGTGCACTTGTAATAAAAGAAAGCTCCTCTGTTTCCTTTAATGGAAACTGTACCTCAGATACTGGTGTGTCCGGGTTGATCTCCGCATTAAGCTGCTGCTCTTTTCCACACCCTGCCGTACTTATCATCATCGTCAAAGAAAGTCCAAGTGCAAGTAAACCTTTTACTCTGTTTTTCTTCATATCTGTATCGTTCCTTTCTTATCAGCCTTTTACTGATCCGACCATAATTCCCTGATCAAAATACTTCTGGAAGAATGGGTACATTACTAAAAGCGGTAAGCTTGATACCACAATGGTTGCATATTTCAGCTGTTCCGCTACCTTTGCCATTTCAGCAGTACTCTGAATATCTGCAATCATACCTGGCTGCGGAGTATTCTGTACCAGAATGGAACGAAGTACTAACTGCAGAGGCTGAAGATTTGCATCATTCAGATAAATCATTGCATCAAAATAGCTGTTCCACATTCCTACAAATGACCACAGTGCAAGTACTGCAATGATCGGCTTACATACCGGCATCATGATTTTGAAGAAATGCTGGATCTCATTGGCTCCATCAATTGCAGAGGCTTCTCTTAATTCTGCCGGGATCGACTGGTAGTATGTTCTTGCAAGGATCATATTCCAGACATTAAATGCTCCAGGAATTAAAACTGCCCAGACTGTATTTACCATATGCAGCTGATTGATTAAAATAAAAGTCGGGATCATTCCACCGCCAAAGAACATTGTGATCAGAAAAATAAGATTAAAAAGTTTTCTTCCCACAAATTCCTTCTTGGACAATGGATACGCTGCCAGCAATGTTATAAAAACAGAAATAGCTGTAAATGCAAGTGAATACAGAAAAGAATTCAGGAATCCACGCCAGATCATCTCATTTTCCAGTACTCTGCGATATGCATCCAAAGTCCAGTCCTTAATATGAAAACTCAGTCCCTGATTATTCAAAACTGTAGGATCCATAAAAGAGGCAAGCACTACATACACGATTGGAATTGCAATAGAAAGTACAAACAGTCCAAGAATCAGGAATCCAATTCCAAGGATAAGACAGTCTGTCTTCGAATATTTTTTCTTTATTTTCTCCATCTTCGCTTCCTCCTATAATCCTTCTCCGTCGTTCAGCTTCTTTACCACCCAGTTTACAAAAACTAACAGAATTACATTTACTACTGAATTAAACAGACCAACAGCCGTCGAATAACCATAATCGCCGTTCAAAAGACCAATACGGTATACATATGTTGATAAAATTTCTGATGCCGGCAGGTTCATATCTGTCTGTAATGCATAGGCTTTCTCGAATCCAATACTCATAATATTTCCAGCCTGCAGAATAAACTGAATTACAATAATATTCTTGATTGCAGGAAGCTCCACATACCAGATCTGCTGCAGAAGATTTGCGCCATCCATAATAGCTGCTTCTTCCAGTTCTTTGCTTGCATTGGATAAAGCAGCCGTGTACATAATAGAGGCCCAGCCTGCTGTCTGCCAGATTCCACTTGCTATGTAAATGGTGCGGAAAGCAGATGGCATTGTCATCCAGTTTGTACTGATTCCTAACAGTTTATTCAGAGGTCCGACTGGAGAAAGCAGCATTCGTACCATACCGCAAAGTACAATTACAGATATAAAGTTCGGCATATAGACCAAAAGCTGTACTTTCTTCTTAACTCCGGTTCTGCGGATACGATTTAAAAGCAATGCCAGAATGATCGGAACCGGAAAGCCCCACAACAGTCCATAAATACTCAGTTTTAACGTATTCAACAGGTAGTTCATAAAATCCGGTGAAGATAAAAACCGCCTGAAATATTCAAGTCCGACCCATGGACTTCCAAGCACTCCCTTGATTACGTTGTAATCCTCAAATGCAATCAGAAGTCCCCCCATAGGAAGATACTTAAAAATGATTGTCAGTAAAAGTCCTGGCATTAAGAAAAAAAGATATAACTGCCAGTTTTTCTTCACATATGTAGCCTTATCTCTCCACGTTTGCTTTTTCACGGGCATTGTTTGGTTCTGCATTCTTTTCATGCACTTCTCCTCCATTCCTTTCCCTTTTCGTTCTCGGAACCGGTTAAGTAACCGGTTACTTTATAGCTCGATGTTACTACATCCAAGTTCATATGTCAACACTTTTTCAATCTAAAATAACCGGTTACGTAATCGGTTATTTTAGCATTGCCTTTTTTTTAAATAATTGCTATACTAAAAAAATAATATAATCCCAGTAATTAAAAGATTCCCCAATATTATTCTCATTTATTTATAAGGAGATTAAATTTTTATGGCAAAAAAACAGGTGACATTTGCAGATATTGCAGAATATACTCATTTTTCAAAAACTACAATATCACGGTATTTCAATCATCCCGATTCTCTTACGCTTGAAAATCAGGAAAAGATTTCACAGGCCCTTGATACCCTTGGCTATAAAAAAAATAAACTTGCAAAAGTTCTGGCAAATGGTAAAAGTGAGTTTATCGGAATTATTGTTCCAAATCTCTACTTGCATTACTACTCTGAAATGCTGACACAGCTTCTTTCAAGCTATAGTAACTACCATTACAAATTTCTTGTTTTTTCCAGTGAACACGGTGCCGAAGAGGAACAACAGTATATTGAAGAGCTTCTTTCCTATCAGATTGAGGGGCTTATTGTTTTAAGCCATACACTGTCATCCCAAAAACTGGCTTCCTATCAGATTCCTGTCATTGCCATTGAGCGAGAGGCAGAATATATCAGCAGCATTACCACTGACAATTATATGGGTTCCCTTCAGGCTACCTCCCTGTTAATTCGTGATAAATGTGATATATTGATTCATATCAATGTCAATGTTGAAAAAACAGTCCCGGCTTATGATCGTATACGTGCATTTGAGGAAACATGTAAAGAATATCAGGTTCCTTATGACATTGATCTAAGCGTAAGCGGCAATTCTTATCAAGAGATTTTAAATGTGATAAGACGTATCTTTACAAGAATTGAAGAAAAGTATCCGAATCAAAAAAAAGGTATCTTTCTTGCGAATGATACCTATGCCAATATGTTTCTCAATTTAATTTTCCAGAAATATGGTAAATTACCACCTACTTACGAAATTATAGGTTTTGATAATTCTCCAATTGCCAGTGAATCAATCCTTCCGATCACAACTGTCGGTCAGCAAATTGATGTTATTGCACAGACTGCCATGGAGCTTCTGGTGCAGCAGATGGAAGAGCAAAAAAAGCGAGCGCCTAAGCCACTGGAAAAGCCAATTCACAAACAGATCACTCCGGTGCTGATTCGCCGGAATACTACCAGTTAACTTATTGCTGTCGTATATTAGTAAAGCGGACATTCCAGGTCCGCTTCGCTACTTGCTCATGAACGCAGTCGCTTCGTGATCTGTCAGTAGGAGCTGAAGGCTCCCACTGACAGAAGCATCCCCCCTCACCTGCCGCTTAGTGCTCCGCGCACTTGAAGCGGGAGAATACTTATCTGCGTTCAAAAAAAGGCACCTCCCCAGTTTGAAAAAGGCTCTAATCTAGAACTGGAAAAATAATATCTACACTAAAAATCTTTTCTTCCAAATTCGCCACAAGATTTCCGCCATATTTTTCCACCACATATTGAATACTTTTCATGCCAAAGCCATGATAATTATCATCTCCTTTGGTACTCACCGGAAGCCCATTACGAAATTCCAGTTCATCCTCGCAATAATTCTCAATATGAATCCCCATCACATCCTGTCTCGCATATCCGATGAGGCTGATAATTCTCTTTTCAACTGGCAGCTCCGCTGCACATTCAATAGCGTTATCTAAAGCATTTCCAAATATAGCAGCGATATCTCCCGATTTAATACCAGTAAGCTTCTCTCCATCAATCATATATGAAAACTTAATTTGATATTTTTCACAAAGAAGATTCTTTTCTGAAAGAATAATATCCAATGGCTGGCAGCCTGTTTTCGCAAGCCCGTCATAAATATCTACTGCTTTACGTATTTCTTCCAGCTGGCCATGATCTGCATTTCCGGCTTGTTCCAATTCCAGAATCCGGTGCTTAAGATCATGACATTTCATGTTAATGATTTCAACTGTTTTCTTTGACAACTCATACTGTTTTGCATTTTCCTTTATTAACTGCTCAAGAGCCAGATTTTCTTCATTGAGCCGGGACTGCTCCAGAAGCCCAAACTGCATAAAAAGAGATAAAATACAGCAGAATACAAATGGAACACGGCACGCCATAACCATATCCAACTTTTCACTGATCAGCCAGCTTTGAAGGAGCCAGCAGACACATAAGGAAATAATGGCTACCCAAAGTACACGGACTCTGTTCTGGCTGATATTCGGAAAATTTTTTATTTTTGCTGCACAAGTGAGATAGCAAATAATATATACAATGGTAAATCCAATGACCATTTCCGTGGAAAGCATCTTGAAAGAAGTTTTGGTCACGATACAAATCAGCACCTGAATATTGCTTCCAAGATTCTGTACAGTAAAAGCTCCAATTGTACAAAATAAAATATCCAAAAAAGAACGCCTGAAGCAAAACCACATGTAAAGCTGCATAAAAACAAGCACAATAAAGGTTCGAATTCCGCTTATATATTGACCAATTATAATTGGAAGGGTAACTCCCAAAAGCAGACAGGCAGTTCCCCCTACAAGCAGGCGTAACCAGAAGCGTTTCCTTTTTTTTAGATGGAAAAAGAACATAGCTTCCGCTATAAAAAGCTGGATGATAAAACAGGTAATTCCCTGTATTTCACTTGTAGATGAAGCTAATATTTCATAAATTGCCACGTCAGTTTCCTCCCCGGTTAATGTACATTGTCATTTGATCTATAAAAGTTTTTTTATAAGAACGGGAAATCGATAATTCCTTTCCATTTACAAACACGCTGTTTCCCTGATAGCGGGAAATCCATTCCAGATTTACACAAAAGGATTTGCTGCAACAGGAGAAGCGACCTGTCGGAAGCTGTGCTATAAAATCTCCCATTGTACTTCGCAGGCGAAAAGTCTCTTTCGAAGTATGAAGATAAAGATAATGCTTTGCACTTTCAATATAAATCAGATCTGCAATATCAATTTTAACAGTTCCCTGTTCAGAAGGAACATATATCTGATAACCATGAAGCTTTTTACAGATTCGGATCGCTTTGTCCAGTTTCAGCGAAAAGTTGAAATATTCAATAGGCTTTACCATAAAATCAAGAGCCTGCACTTCATATCCGTTAATGGCATATTGCGCCATATTGGTAATAAAAATAAGAGGAATCTGGCTATCAAATTCCCGCAGTTTTCTGGCGGTGTCAAGACCATTCATATGAGGCATTTCAATATCCATAAGAGCAATGTCGCAGCTGGCTTTATAATCGCTGATAAAATTTAATCCGTTTTCAAAGCATTCTACAGCTAACGGTTCCTGTTTTTCTTCTGAATAGCGTAATATATAGTCTTGAAGAATTTTTGCACTTTTCTTATCATCTTCCACAATAGCAATGGTAATCATAGTTATCCTCCATGGTATAATGAAAAAGCCGGAGTCCTTTTGGGCATTCCGGCTTTTTCATTATACCATGTAAATATTAATTTGTGCCATATTTTACAGCAGATAAATCAAGCTTTTGTCTCATCCTTACAAGTGCATTTCTGAAATCCAGAATAAGAGGAAACAATATATGCAATCATGGAAAGTGCCATAAGTACGGCTGAAATTATGAATTTTTTTATGGTTGCAAACTCATAAAGTCCTGATACCACATATCCAATAAAATCAACTTGTGTATAAAAACTGTTAACAAGTGCTGCTGCAGTCAGAATTGCATTTGCAGTAAGCAGAAGGCTTGTCCACTTAAAATCAGGTGCCACCTTCAAAACGATCATCGCAAGAATCTGCAGAACCACTGTTACAAGCAGCAGAACCTCAATATAAGATTCTGTATGTCCTGACTGGCGGTACATTACAAAGCCGATCAGCGCAAGGATTGCAGCCACAAAGCTTAAGTAAAAACCAAATGTTTTATTTTTCAGATATCCCATATTACTTGTCCTCCTTCACGTAAACTGTCTTTTTGCGAAGTGAATTTCGAAGGTACATAACTGCAAACAAAAGTGTCAGAAGTCCAAATACCACCTCTGCTGCCATAAAGGCAATCTGCCACCATGTAAGAACGTGAATATATTTAGTGGAGGTTGTAATTGTATTCATATCATTACTTGCAACTGTATTATATACGAAATATTTAATTGTTTCTTTCATCTTTTTCTGGAAAGCAGAGTCCTTTGCAATCAGCTTCAGGTTCTCGGTTGAAGTCATGGAACCAATATTAGCGCTTTCATATGCGAAAGTTGTAAGACATCCGCCACCGCCGCCAAATACAATATCTCTCCAGTTCATGTAATCAGCACCGTTGATCATATCTGTTACGATCCAGCCTTCAAAGCCCCACTCGTTACGTGCAACCTGCACCTGTGAAGCTTCGGAAGCTCCTGAATATACAGTTCCAAGACGGTTGAAGCCTGTCATGATTCCCTGCGCATAGTTATTTTCCATAGCTTCCTGGAATGCACGGAGTTCATTTTCCCTTGCAGCCTGCTCTGTGAAGAATGTGGAAACACCGGAACGGTTTAACTCCTGATGATTCATGATATAGTGTTTCGGCATCATCATAAGACCTTTGGATTTTCCGCCTTTGCAGACAGCCTGTCCCAACAGGTTGGTAAGCATGGCATCTTCTGAATAATATTCATGATTTCTGGAGCAGTAAGGTGCACGGTGAATGTTAAGACCAGGTGCTGCAATGGAGTTGGCATTGGACCACAATCCATCTTCACCAAAGAGCTCTCCTTCTCTCTCTACAAGTTCTTTATTGAATGTTGCTGCAACTACAGGTTCTGTAGGCATGGAGCTCATAGAGTAGGAAGCATATTCGTTGTCTGAAGAAACATAAGTCGGCTCGGAAGAGTTGGATTCATTCCAGCGGGTTGCATATCCTGCAATCTGGTCGTAGCTGTAACCGATCGGTCCGTCATACCAGATTGCTTCTGGCAGGAAAATAGAATCCAGCTTCTCAAAGTTTTTATCTCCTGCTTTCTCAATAAAGTTGGCAGCCTCTTCCAAAGTCAGCTGATCCATAAGCTGATCCCATTTTTCATCAGACAGAGGAAGTGCACCTGCGAAAGTTCCATCCTCATTAAACTGGAGGAAATCAACGGTGCTTAATCCGTTGTCAGCTCCCCAGACAACTTCTTCGTCACTATTCTCAGTAAGTTCATAAGTGGAGTTTGTAAGACCTTTCATCATTTCCTCTATTGGAGTAATGCTTTCCACTTCTTTCCAACCCTTGCTCCAGTCAGAACGTGTAGTGTATTCAGCAGTATCCGGGATCAGATTGTTAATATCGCAATCCTGGAATGCATTCTCTACGTTTTCAGAATAAGTCTCTTTATCTTCACCAAGAGAAACTGTCACTACATTTTCCGGCTCAATTGTTTCATCGTCTGTAATTGTGATCAGATCGTCTGTGGAATCTGTTTTTACCGCCAAGACATTGTTTAATGCTTCATGCGCACCGTTTCCGATTGTGAAATAATAATCACCGGAATCCAGCACCCATGCGCCCTCTGTTCCATCTTCTTTTACAGCTTTTTCATCATAGCTTGCCATATATTCCGGAGCGAACTCAATTTCCAGAGTCTGTGATTCGCCAGGCTCAAGAACCTCTGTTTTTCCAAAATCAAGAAGCTGAATAGAAGCTTTCTCCAGTCCGCCCTCTATATATGGTGTCTGTACATAAAGCTGGACAACATCTTTTCCGGCAACGTCACCGGTATTGGTTACCTTCACTTTTGCAAGTCCCTTTTCCCCAGATATTACATCTACACTTTCCAGCTCCTGAGTAAAGGTTGTATAAGATAAACCATATCCAAACGGATAAGTTACTTCATCTACATAGTTCCATGCTTTGCCAGTAGAAGAGCCTTCTGTGGTGGCTGCATTTCCCTGATCCAGAACAGTATCCTCGTAACGGGTTTCATAATATTTATAACCAATATAGATACCTTCTGTTTCTACTACATACCAGTCACCCTTGTCTGCTTCTGTAAGTTCTGCACCAGATTCTGCATTGGAAGCATTAGTATAAGTATAAAGACCAAAGTTGGTCATTGCCGGAGCAGAAACAGAACTTGTGGCATAAGTATCAGAAATATGACCGGATGGATTCACATCGCCAGAAAGTACATCACATACTCCAAGGAATCCATTCATTCCCGGAAGTCCAGTCCAAAGAATTGCTCCAATCTCCGGATCATCCTTCAGTTCCTGGATTTCCATAGGAACGTCAGAGTTGATCAAAACGATCACCTTGCCATTGCTATTTTCCTTTGCAAGCTGGATCATCTCTTTTTCGTAAGCTGAGATAGACATCGGGGTGTCGAAGCTGTCCCCATTAGGATCCTTCATATTTGTGCTGTAGTCAGACGCCTCTGAACTGTCTCTGGAAAGAACAACAATTGCTGTTGTATCCTTAGCAGATTCCAGAATATCATCTGTGTAAAGTTCAGCAGGTGCCTCACCTACTGTATATGTATCTGCTTCATTATAAGAAGCGGAAAAAGCAGGTACAAGGCTATGGCCCGGAACTTCATTTCCAAAGAAAGAAGCTTTTCTGTAATATGGTGCGCAGGTTTCACTTGCATAAAAGCCTTTCATGGTTTCATTTACTGTGAAGCCTCTTTCATCCATAGCTTCTTCAATACCATAAGCGATCTGACCATTCTCTGAATCAGCCACAACAGAGGAACCAATTAATCCGCCGGTTCCCGGAAGATGGCTGTTTAAGCCCCAGAGGGTAACAGCTTCTTTGGATTTGTCAAGTGGAAGGGTCTGATCTGTATTTTTGAATAAAACGGAACCTTCTGAAGAAATTTCAGCAGCCAGCTGTTCTTTAGCCTTTACCAGATCCTCTACATTATCAAATTCAGATTCATAATAAATGCCATCAGAGTCAGAATCTCCCTGCTCGATTTTGTAGCTTGAGGTTCCAAGTGTCGCATTAATGAAATCCACTCTTGCATTTGCAATTGAGCTTCCGCCCAGTGTGATTGTGAGAAGTGAGGCTGTAGTTGTTGCCAAACCACGCCAGATTTTCCCGGTATGCTTTTTCATATTTCCTTTCCTCCTAATAAATTTCCTTTGACAGATAAACACATACTTTTCAGATAGTTACTCTGTCCTTTCAGTTCTGTTTGAACCGCTGGATTTACTATAGCAAAAGGAATGGGATTTGTGAAAAATTCGGCAAATTTGGAACCGTTTCTGGCAAAACTGGTAAGCATATGAACTTTAAATCAATCTAATATTTCAATCTCTGTCTCTGCATTTCCAAGCTTAGATTCAGCTTTCACAACTACTTTACCAGCTCCAACCTCTGGACGGATAATTGCCAAGGCTTCTCCATAATAAGTATCTGTCTCATTGCTCTGGTAGCTTTCCGGATAATATGGGCAGGCGCTACCAAATGCCAGAAGCTCGCCACCTTCTACTGTAAGCTGGATTCGACCTCTTACCAGCGGTTTTGTCTGACCATTTTCGTCTGTATAGCGCATTCTCACATAGCAAAGATCGGTGTCTGCATTCACACGAGTAAGCTCTGGTTCTGCCACAAGAATCGTCTCTTTTCCAGCTGTTGTCAGTGTCCTTTCTGCAATTATATTGTCATTTGCATCATAGGCAACAGCCTTGATTTCTCCATTCTGATAGGTTATATCAAAAAATACCTTGCAGTCATTTTTCGGCTTCTTAGTGCCTACACACTTACCGTTTATATACAGCTTCACATGATCTGCACGGGTGTAAACTTCTACTTTTGCAGCATTTCCGTCACAGCCCTCCCAGGACCAGCTTTCCATAGCATTGGTCATTTTCCATGCAGAAGGAGAATGGGCATCCTTTGTGTGATCAACCGGCATAACTGCAATTGCCAGATCCTCCAGTTCAAAGGCGACTCTGGTATATGCCATCTCGCCAAGAGGCTTTCCTGTGAGATCAATCCGGCCGGATCCGGCACTTACCCAGCCACAGCCACCATCAAAACGAGGTGCATAATCCTTATATTCCCATGCGCCGATTCCAACCTCACCCAGATAATCCTGAGCAGCCCAGACGAAATCACCAATGATACGCTTATCACGTTTTGCTTCCTGCATAAATCTGTAGGCATCTGCACAGAAGGTTTCACTTCCAAGAATAATTCGCTTGGGATACTTCTTTAAGTCATGATGGTAACGCTTGATTCCATAGTTATATCCTGCCACGTCCATATTGGCATATGCATCTCTTGTTTTCACATCACAAGGATAAAGAGTTGCTCCTATTTTCATGAATCCGGCACCAAAAATCCCGGCTACCGTGTTATAAAATTCACTTCCCACAGCCTTTTTCTTCTTGGCATTCTCAGCAGCTTCATCTGCTTTTTTATCACTGTACACCCCAAATCCCATAGAGCTTAAGAAGTTAAAAAAGATATTGATTCCGCAGCTTACAGGACGGGTGGAATCCAGCTCATGAAGTCTGTCTGTAAGGGATTTTGTAAGGGCAATTCCTTTTTTCTGCGCAGTCTCAGACACTTCATTTCCTGTAGAATACATGATCACAGATGGATGATTATAGTCCTTATCCACCATATCTTTTAAGTCTTTTCTGTAGTTATCCAGAATCTCATCTGCATAGTCATACTTTGTTTTATGGATATACCAGCCATCAATATATTCGTCCATTACAAGCATTCCCATTTCGTCACAGGCACGAAGAAGTGCTTTGGAACATGGGTTATGTGCAGAACGGATTGCATTATAGCCAGCGTCCAGAAGAATGCGGATTTTACGGCGTTCTGCAAATTCATACGCACATGCACCAAGAAGACCGTTATCGTGATGGATACAGCCACCTTTTAACAGGACACGTTTTCCGTTGATACAGAAGCCCTCTTCCGGAGTACAGCTTACTACACGGATTCCAAAAGTTTCTTCCTGAATATCCTCGCCGAAGGTTACGCGGCAGGTATAAAGATTTGGTGCATCCGGGCTCCACAGGTTCGCTCCCGGAAGAGCAATTTCTCTGGAAAATTTACCATCTGCCTGGAGAATTTCCAAGGCGATGATCTTATCTGATGCTTTGTCAGAATTTTGAACAGTTGGTTGTACTGCATTTTCGTCAATACACGGCTCTATGGTCTCGTCTGTCTGGCCTGCACTTTCGCCAGCCACAGCTTTTCTGGTAACAATCTGTTTCTCCAGAATCTCCACTTTCACCTCGCCGGCAGCATTCGGCCATGCCTCCACGCGGATCTTCGGCTCCTTATAATCCAGTGTAGTGATCTTCACACTGTCAAATCTCAGATGGTTTTTCGGCACTGTATACAGCCACACCGGACGGTAAATTCCGGTACCGGAATACCAGCGGCTGTTTGGCTGATCGTGGTTGATCACTTCCACGCGGATCACATTCTCTTCCCCGAATTTTACATACTTGGTGGCATCTACATAGAATCCGATATATCCATAAGAATGATAAGCCACTTTTTCGCCGTTGAGATATACAGTTGCCTTACGGTAAACGCCCTCAAATTCCAGTATCACTTTCTCGTCCTTCGCTTTCTCTGGAAGGATAAATGTTTTCTCGTAAGTGTAATCCTGCGCCTCATACCATCCTATATTCACACCGCCGGCACTTGTCTCGCTTCTCTCATCCAGCTGCATGGCATCATGCGGAAGAGTCACTGCAAATGCCTTTTCTTTCTCTCCGGTTCTGTAGCATACCCAGTTTTCGTTAAATGACTGCTTCATGATTTCCTCCTGAAATTTTCTATAATTTTCGTTTAATTTAAAATTCCCAACTATATCTCAGTCGCTATTTTCTACCCGTATTTTACCAAATAAAAAGCAGGCTGCCATATTTTAATCGCAACCTGCCCGAAAACACACGTAAACTGTGAAAAAAGCGGATTGCTGTTCTCCCAATTCACAGCAACGTGTTTCCCGCTAAAAAATCTTCTGTAAAAAATTATACAACGCCAGATGCCAGTTTCCCATAGAATGATACCGCATTGGAAATACATCAAAACAGGTATTTACACCAGACCGCAATCTGGGTTCTATATCCAGCAGAGCCTGGTAATCCTGAACCTGTCCAGGCAGGGCGAAGTCGAAGTTGCCGCTTGCCACATATAAATAATGAATTGGCAGTTCTGCAAAATCGCCTGTCTGAATGGTATCTTCAAATGCAGTCCTGTCTGTCCTGCTTCCGCTGAATGCCCCGAACCATGAAAAATAATCCAGACTCTGACACAACGCAGAATGATACATCGTTACCGCCCCTCTTGACAAACCGGCAAATGCTCTGTGATCCCGGCTCTCTGCGAATCCCTCATCATCTGCCGATTTTGCATATGTAGAATAAACGGATTCAATCTCAGGCATCAGATCATTTCGCAGCTCCTTTGCAAAAGAATAGGTCAGCTGATCCAGATCATCTGCACAGTCATCTTCCACATAAAAAGTCGGTGTCACCACAATCAAAGGCTCAATATCTCCATCTGCAATCATATTATCCAGCATAGTTTTGTTATACGGATTTGTTTTCAGCCAGTATTTTTCATCATCACCTGTTCCATGCATCAGATACAGAATATTGTACTCTTTCTCCTCGCTGTAGCCATAAGGCAGATATACATAAGCTGTCTTTTTCACGTCCCGCTCATCAGTAGCATATGCCTTGGTATCGTACACTACTTCTTCCACAGTTCCCGCCTGTTCTGATTCTTCCGCATCATATTTCGCCGGAACTGCCCACAGCTCATCCCGGGCCTGTCCCTGCGCCTCATGCCCTGCCTCATACCTTACTTTCCAAAATCCTAGGAAACCTGCCAGAATTAAAACAGCTGCCAAAAGCGGCAAAACTGCCACACGCCCCACAGGGATTTTTTTCCCGATCATTACTGCGATTCCCAGGATTCCTCCCAGCGCCGCAATAATACTCTCTACCAGAAACAACCAGTTAAAGTAATAAGTGCTGGTAGAAAAATTAGTATTAAAATACAAAACAAAAGCTGCCGCTGCAATCACCAGATACAGAAAAGGCATTTTGCTTTTCCATGCCATATACGCCACCAGCATAAAAGTCACCGCAATCATACTGAATGTAATAAATGCTGTCTTATCTCCCAGAATTGCAAACCGGACAATATCAATTCCGGAAAGTAACACCAGAATAACTGCGGGAATCCGGCTGATCCGGTTCCACATTTTTTCATCTGCTGTCTTCTCAATTTTCTGTTTCATCATTTCTCACTCCTACATTTTCTTCAAATACATTATCACATTTCGCAAAACATTTCCTGCAAAATCCGCAATTTGCAGCCCAGAAACCGCCAACTGCGTTACTGTTCACTCCGTTCACAGAAACACGCTTCGCCGAATCTTCCCTGTGAACAGCAACCACGCCGTGCACAATCATTTTCCCCTCAAATGAAGATAACAGATTTCTTCTTATTTTTCAGCATTCTGGCAAATACAGACATCTTTTGGGCAAAAAAATACCGGGAACAGCTCTATAAATTCTAAAATTTAAAGAACCATTCCCGTTTTTAGAAGGAATTTCAATTATAGATTGCCGCGGTCGCACTGCGCACCCCAGATCACTCTTTCACCGCACCGGAAGTCATACCGCCCACAATATATTTCTGGCCAATCATATACACGATCACAACTGGAATACAGGTAAGCACAATATCCGCAAAAATATAATTCCAATAGCTTTTATTCTTTCCAAAGAACTGATAAACTGCCATGGTCATCGGGAACATTTTGCTCTTGCTTGACAGATACAACGGAGTCAGGAAATCGCTCCACACACCCATAAACTGCAGGATAAAACAGGTTACCATAGTAGGCTTCAGAAGCGGCATGATGATCTTGAAAAACAGGCTGATAGGACCTGCGCCATCAATAACTGCTGCCTCGTCCAGTTCCACAGGAACAGAAACCACAAAGTTGCGGATGGTGAATACACAGAACGGAATCATGGCGCTGGTAAACACCATAATAATTCCCTGTCGTGTATCGTTCAGATGAAGAGTGCTTAATACTCTCACCAATGTTACATAGTTAACCGGGAAAAACAGTCCGCAAAGTACGAAATAATATAAAAATACATTTAATCTGGTACGCTTACGGCACATTACAAAGGCAGCCATTGCACAGAGCACAACACCAAGAGTGGTTGCAACCAGTGCGTAAAGTAAACTGTTTGAAAATCCCTGGAGCAGATTTCCTTTGTCGATAACCTCGGTGTAATTGGAAAACAACCATTCTTTCGGAAGGGCAAGACTCATTCGGGAAGCCTCGCCTTTACTCTTGAAAGAGTTTATAACTACCATATAAAAAGGCAGGATAACGGTCAGGCACAGCAGGATGCAGACCAGATGTTTCAGCAGATTCTGAACTTTTTTCTTTGTCATTGCTGTACCTCCTGTTTTCCTAAAGTTTTAACAATTACAACACCAGCAATTGCCGTGATCAGAAGCAGAATACTGTTCAAAGCAGAAGACATACCGTACTGGCCTCTGGAATAAAGCTGGAATGCGTAAGTGGTAAGAACCTCTGTTGCATGTCCAGGGCCACCATTTGTCAGAACGTAAACGATATCAAATACCTTCAGGCCATAGGTAATACCAAATACCAGGTTGATCATGATGGCGCCGCTGAGCATTGGAAGTGTCACATAGCGAAGTCTCTGCCAGAAGTTTGCTCCGTCGATCTCCGCTGCTTCATAGTAGGATCTCGGAATGGTATTCAATCCGGCGAGGAAAATCGTCATTACATAACCAATACCTCTCCATGCATCCACACCATAAATGGATTTCCACACAACCCCAAGATCCGAAAGCCATTTCTGTTTCAGGATACCAAGATGCAGTGCATCCAGGATTGCATTAAGAAGACCGTTGTTATAGTTTAAGATAGACTTAAAAACAAGACCGATAATAACAAATGGAAGAATGGACGGCAGATACAGTAAGGTTCTGTAAAGTCCTTTTCCCTTCAGTCCTTCCTGAAGCATGATGGCAATCAGAAGTGCCGGGATCAGCTTCACAATATTGGAAATAATGGTAAATTTTAATGTATTTCCAATACCGCTTAAGTAATCCTTATTTGATGTAAAAATCTCTTTAAAATTGTCCAGTTCCACAAAATGGACACCATTTAATACACTTCTTGAATTCCAGTCTGTGAATGAATATGCAACACCCATTATACTGGGAAGCAGGAAAAAGATAATGTACAAAGCCAGCGGCAGTATCAGAAACCACTGTGGATAAATTTTCTTCTTATTCAAAGGCGATACCTCCCCTCTATCAAACAGTGCGAAGGAATCACTCCTTCGCACTGAAGATATACCCTTATTAAATATCTTATGCTTAAATAATTATGTCAATTTCTTACCGGAAAACTTTATTTAGTTCCAGTTTGCATCGCCAACTGTCTTGGCAGCCTCTGCACGGTTGGTGTCCATATTTGCAAGAACGTCATTTGCTTCCATTTCGCCCTGGCAGAATGCAACCATATCCTGACCAAACTGCATCCAGTAATCGTTTGTATATTTTGTGCCGGTCTGCAGAACAGATACGCTCTTCTTACTGTCATCTACTGTTGCAAGGAACTCTTCTTCCTCTGGCAGCCAGTGTTGCTCAATTGCATCATCGTTCATATCAACGTTTGTGTATGCAGGAGAGTTGTCAAGGATTTCCTGAAGACTCTCTGTGGTTGTAACAAAATTGAAGAATTCTTTTACAAGATCCTCATGCTCTGTTCCCTTGTAACCAAACATGGTAGGTCCAGCCGGGTTGGTCGGATACCAGGTGTTATCGCCAAGTGGGATCAGGAACATACCAAACTCATCCTCTGTGCCTGTGTCATCTTTGATCTGCTGAATGTAACTGGAGTTTGCCATAGCCATTGCAATGTTTCTGTCGCCAAATTCATTTGTCAGGTTGGTGCTGTCAGTTCCAATCCAGTCCTCTCCGAAATATCCTGCATCGGAAAGCTCTTTGAACTCGTTCAGAACCTCAAGCATTTTCTCATTGTCAGCAAATGTAGCCTGATTTGTATTCAAAGCATCGTAAAGTCCTGGTGTAGCTTCTTCGTAAACACCACCGATCTGGAAGAATGCCAGCTGATGCTGCCATCCATCTGCACCTGGCATAAACCATGGAGTAATTCCCTGTTCTGCGATCTTAGCGCAAAGGTCTTTCAGCTCTGCATAAGTAGATGGTATCTCCCAACCATTCTCTTCGAACAATGTTTTGTTATAAACCATTACATATTCTGGTGAATTGTGCCAGATCTGAAGTCCGTATAATTTATCATTGTATACACAGGATGTTTTTCTTGCTTCCGGCATAAGATCTTCCCAGGAAGCTCCTGTGAAATCAATACAGTATTTCTCTGGATCAACGATTGTAGACTCGATTGCAAATGGGTTAGACTGAATCCAGAAAATATCTGCGCAGGAATCAGTAGCCAGTTTGGACTGAAGCAGGTCAGAATACTGGTCAGCCGGAATAGTCTGAAGGTCAACTGTTACACCATAAGTATCTTCAAAACGCTCGATTGTTGCATCATATCTGTTATCCATCCAGCCTGCTGATACCAGAATACTCAGTTCCTCACCGGAAAAATCTGCAGTCTCCTCTGCAAATACGGTAAGTCCGCTTGTCATGGACGCGATCATTGCTGCTGCACAAGCCACTGCCACAAAACTCTTTCTTTTCATTTACATATCCTCCTTTTAATAAAATGGCATTTACCTCATTCAGGAATCTCCGCTGATTCCTCTGTTCTTTTGATGATATTATTTTATCAGCCAGATGCTTTTTAATCCATGGATATTCTTACTTTC
Organism: Ruminococcus sp. D54t1_190329_F1; assembly: GCF_015551645.1. Lineage (NCBI taxonomy): Bacteria > Bacillati > Bacillota > Clostridia > Eubacteriales > Oscillospiraceae > Ruminococcus > Ruminococcus sp. D54t1_190329_F1. The sequence continues at coordinate 3,115 of NZ_JADNDC010000021.1, read as the reverse complement.
AATTTGTACTTTTTTCACCACATATTATACTTTTTTCACATAAGCTTATGTTTCTTCGAAAAGTCACCCGAAATTCTTATATATATTTTCTCTGTTTTCGAGCATTTATTTGTACTTTTTAAACAAATATGATATACTGATTTTTAATGTTTCACACATGGATTTCTGCATCTGCTTTCATAATATAGTCAGCAGCGCGGGCAAAACAATTACAGGAGGTATCGCCAGATGAAATCACGCAGTTTACAATCCAAGCTTTTTTTTGCCTATATCAGTCTGGCCTGCCTGATTCTTTTTTCTTTTGCTGTTTTTTTCTATGCTTTTGTTTCCAGACAGCTCAAGCAAAGTCAGATCAGTGCCATGAACACTCTCAATTCCAGCTTTCAGACTCAGGTAGATTCCGCGATCCGCAATCTGGATGCAGTATCTGTAAACATTAACTACAGCAATCAGTCAAAAACCATTCTGGACAATTCCTTCAACTTAAATATTTCCAGCAACATGCTTTCTGCCATGTCTGATTTGTTTATTTCCCTTTCCGGAACCGAGCTGAAGGCAGATCAGGTAAATCTCTATGATTTTTCCGGATATGTTCTGGAAGCCGGCATCTCAACTATAGTCAAAAAGACGGATGGCTCAAAGGATGAGTGGATTGAGGTCGCCCGTGAACTGGAGGGAAAAAAAGTCCTTACTCCACCCTACTGTACCAGAGAATATACAAAAACAGCCACCTATGACCAGTGGTTTATTTCCCTGTACCGATCCTTTAATAATCAATATAAACGTGGCGTGGGTGTGATTGAAACAGCCAAGCAGTGCAAATCTGTTTTTAAAAGTATCATCACTTATAAAAAAAAGAACCATGAAGATGCTGCCAGCATCTATGTTTTTGACAGCAATGGCGATCTGATCTATCCCTACGATATTTCCCAGGAATACAAAGCAGCACTTCAGCCCTACTATGAACTTACCAAGGGAGATGATTCAGCCCTCACTTTTATCAGTCCTCTTACAGGAAAAACAGAGTATGCAGCAGAGGCCGTATCCTCTTATACCGGCTATACCTATCTTACAGTTCAGCCGGAATCTGTAGTTCTGGCTCCGGTTTACAATCTGCTTCGTATTCTTGCGGCAATTGTTGCGCTGTTTCTGACAATCTCCATCTTTATTTCCTACCGGCTTTCCCGTTCAGTCGTAAAACCGGTAAAGCATCTGAAGCATATTATTCAGCGCATGGAGCTTGATACACTTGGACAGGAAAAGGTAACTGCATATCCGGTTTCCGTTAATGAACTGGAAGAGCTCTACCAGGCCTTTCAGCTGATGAGCGACAATCTGAAGGATTCCATGGAGCAGCTGAATCAAGCTAAGGAGCAGGAAATGAAAGCCAGAAGCATGGCTTTGCAGACACAGATCAATCCTCATTTTTACTACAATACCTTGTCCAGCATTATAGTTCTGGCAGAGAACGGAGATTCTGAGACCGTGGTAAAAATGTGCCGGAATCTTTCCCGGATCATGCGTTATATTACCAATACCACAGAGACAACGGTCACTTTAAAGGATGAACTGGATTATGTACAGAAATATCTGTATTGTATGAAGGTCCGTTATCAGTCCAGCCTGAATTACAGCATCCATGTAGATGAAAGCCTTCTTTCCCAACCAGTCCCCAAGCTGATCATCCAGCCTATTGTGGAAAATGCCATTCGCTATGGTTCGAACTGTGCACCGCCATGGAACATTTCGATCACCAGCGTGGTCACGGAAGGAAGCTGGCAGATTGAAGTAACGGATTCCGGTCCTGGCTTTACAGAGGAAGCCAAAGAGAGGATCACTGCCAACATTATGAAAGCCATTCAGAATCCGGGACTTCCGGAACTAAAAATAAATGGGCTGGGAACTATAAATGTGTATCTCAGATGGAAAATATTCTGTAAAGGAGACATTATTTTCAGATATGGAAATACCGCTGATGGGCACGGAATCGTGTCTATTGGACGGTATTTTTCCAAGACAGCTAAATCAGCAGATGAAACTGACTGCATAAGTGAATAAGCAAGGAGGAATCAAAACAGTATGACGTACACTGTCATCGTTGCGGAGGATGAAGAACTTCTGCTCACAAATCTTGTCCAGAAAATCCAGAAAGCGGATCCGGATTTTCTGGTGGCAGGAACTGCACAAACAGGCGATCAGGCTCTGGCTCTGGTAGAAAAGCTCAGCCCTGATCTTGTAATTACGGATATCCGTATGCCTGTGATGGATGGAATCACCCTGCTCACAAAAGTAAGGGAGCAGTTTCCATTTACTAAATTTATTATCACCAGTGGATTTTCAGATTTCGAATATGCAAAAAAGGCCATCACTTTAAAGGTTTCTGATTATCTGCTGAAGCCAGTTGATTCAGAGGAGCTTAAAGAAGCTCTCTCCAAGATCAAACAGGAATTTCAGATTGCCGGAAATGATTACGAAGAGGTGTTTAATGCCCGGACTGCTGCCATGACACCAACTCAGATCGCCACATTACTGAAAGATTTCATTGTAAAAAACTACAGCGAGGACATTAATCTGAACCTGATCGCAGATAACATGAACTACAGTCCCAGCTACCTGACCAAAATTTTCTGCCAGGTCTACGGTTGTACCCCGTCCAAATATCTGATCACCCTGCGCATGAGCCACGCCCAGCGTCTTCTGGTCCATGAGCCTGGTCTGTCCGTGAAACAGATCGGGGAAATGTGCGGCTATCATGATCAGGGATATTTCAGCAGAATTTTTAAGAAACATACAGGTAAAAGCCCGTTGGAATTCCGGGGGTAAAGCTTTGAAGACCGGCAGGGATTGTTCCCTGCCGGCCTTCTGACACGCTCTAGAGCGTGTTTGAAAAAGGCTTTCTGCAAGATGTGCGTCACAATTTGTGGGAGATTTCGCCCGGATGAGGGCGCCGTAGCGGGCTACAGCAACCAAATTCGGGTGAAATATACCGCAAAGCGGGGCGTACAGATTGCGGGAATGATTTTTCAAACAGGCTCTAGTATAGTATCCATCTAGTAATAATAGTTTACAGTTACTTGCTTTTTTGCTATACTCCATTCAAAAAACAGTTCTGGAG